>NZ_CALXHK010000030.1:0-29998 GCF_944388085.1 Candidatus Allofournierella excrementigallinarum
CGCCGTCCGAGCAGATGGGGATGTAGATGCCGGTCTCCTGGAAGTACTCGTCGCGGGCCTTGGCCACCTCGATGACAGCGGTGGCCTGGCCGCGGCCGATGCCCTTGGTCTCGCGGGTGATGCAGATGGAACCGCCGCCGATGCCGATCTTCACGAAGTCGGCGCCGGCCTCGGCCAGGAAACGGAAGCCGTCCTTGTCCACCACGTTGCCCGCGCCCACCTTGACCTTGTCGCCGTAATGGGCCCGGATCCAGTCGATGGTGCGGCTCTGCCACTCGGTAAAGCCCTCGGAGG
This sequence comes from Candidatus Allofournierella excrementigallinarum, assembly GCF_944388085.1. NCBI lineage: Bacteria > Bacillati > Bacillota > Clostridia > Eubacteriales > Oscillospiraceae > Allofournierella > Candidatus Allofournierella excrementigallinarum. Next base: position 295 of record NZ_CALXHK010000030.1, read on the forward strand.
AGTCGATGCACAGCACGTCCACGCCGGCCTCCACCAGGGCAGGCACCCGCTCGGCGTAGTCGCGGGTGTTGATGCCCGCGCCCACAACATAGCTCTTGCCGGCGTCCAGCAGCTCGTTGACGTTCTCCTTGTGGCTGTCGTAGTCCTTGCGGAAAACCATGTACTTCAGGCAGCCGTTCTCATCCACCAGAGGCAGAGAGTTGATCTTGTTGTCCCAGATGATGTCGTTGGCCTCTTTCAGGGTGGTGGTGTCGGGGGCGATGACCAGTTTGTCCAGCGGGGTCATGAAGTCCGCCACCTTCTCGGTGAGGGCCATGCGGCTGATGCGGTAGTCGCGGCTGGCCACGATGCCCAGCAGCTTGCCGTGGGCGGTGCCGTCCTCGGTGACGGCCACGGTGGAGTGGCCGGTCTTTTCCTTCAGGGCCAGCACGTCCGCCAGGGTGGCGGAGGGCTTGAGGTTGGAATCGCTGGTGACAAAGCCCTTCTTGTAGCTCTTCACCCTGCGCACCATCTCCGCCTCGCTCTCGATGCTCTGGGAGCCGTAGATGAAGGACACGCCGCCCTGCTTGGCCAGGGCGATGGCCAGATCCGGCCCGGAGACCGACTGCATGATGGCGCTGATCATGGGAATGTTCATGGTCAGGGGGCAGTCCTCCTGGCCCTTGCGGAATTTCACCAGCGGGGTCTTAAGGCTCACCGCGTCGGGCACACACTCGGACGAGGAATACCCGGGCACCAGAAGGTATTCGCCAAAGGTACGGCTGGGCTGATCGAAATAGTAGGCCATAACGCATCTCCTTTTATATCGTTCGTTTTTCCCGTTCTGGGGTCGATTTTAAAAAGTGTACCACATTCGCGCACAAAATGCAAAATGCGGCTGCCACAAACTTTGCGCCGCCGTTTGCCCCAATCTGGGCATAACGACAAAACCCCGCCGAGAAGTACGACTACCCGCCCCGCGGGGACAAACAAAACCCCCGCCGGAGGGACGGCGGGGGCTTTGCCACAGGACTTTCGGAACGCCCGTTGCACCCGTTTTTAGGACCGGACCGGCAGATCCGGCAGGAGGAGAAGAAAACGGCGGACGCTCCGCAACACATGAAAAAGGCTGTTGCTTTCTTGCACCTTCATTGTAACTTTTTTGAAACCTTTTGTCAACACCTTTCGGTGAAAAAATTTCAAAATAATTACAAATCGGTTTGCAAAAGCCTTTCTCCTCCCCTTACGGGGCCTTTATTCCACGGCCAGCACCGCTTCGAAGCAGGGGCGGCCGTCCTCCCGCTGGCCCGCCACATACCATCCGCCGCTCTCGGTCCTGCCGCGCACCAGCGACGCGCTCTGGCCCGCGGGCAGCTCGTTGTGGTAATTGATGACAAGGCTTTTCACCGCGCCGGTCCTGAACACCTCCAGCGGCAGGGCGTCGGCGGCGGCGTCGGCGTAGCGGGTGTTGTTCATGTGGCCGTTGGTGTCGCACCGGCTGTAGGTGGCCGTCACCCGCCCCGCGGGGGCCGTCTCGTCGGGCTTGCGGATGGTCACGTCCAGCGTGAAGGGCACCTCATCCTTAAAATCCCCGATCTCAAAGGCCTGGGGCGGGCGGCGCAGGATGCGGCGGGTGCCGGTGTCCACCAGCACCCAGCGGCTGTCCAGCAGGGCCACCCGTCCGCCCTGTTCGTCCCGGGCTTCGGTGACGCGTCTGAACACCGCCCGTTTGCACTGCTCCGGCATGGTGACAAGAGTCAGCACCTCGCCGCCCCGGGGCATGCGGTCCACCTGCAGCGCCAGCTTCGCCAGCAGGAACACCGCGTGGTTCTCCCGGTAAAAATCGTCGTTCATGCCGATGGAATCGCACTGGTCGGTGGAGATCTGCTGGGCCATGCGCAGAAACGCCCCCGGCGTGAGCCGGTGGTTCATGTCGCAGTCGCAGTCCATCACGCGGAACTTCTCGGTGTAAAATTGGGTCTCAGCCATGGGGCCAACGCCTTCCTTTCAGGCAAATGCCGCCCGGGCCGGGCGGCACGTTTCAGCGGTTTAGGGGGTATTATACCATATTTTCAAAAAAGCCTCAAGCGGGGTTGACTTCTTTCTTTGACATGTGTAGAATATCAATAGACCTACTACACTTGTCAAATGTTTGGAGGTGTTCCCATGCGCACCCTGTTCCTGGACTATTTTGCCCAAAGCCTTGTGCTGGGTCTGGCGGTGCTGGCGCTGCTGGCCGCCGCGCCGCTGCTTCAAAAGCGCTACAGCGCCCGCTGGTTTTGCCGGGCCTGGCTGGCGCTGGCCGTGCTGTTGGTGCTTCCCCTGCGGGTGCTTCTGCCTCAGTCCGCCCCTGCACCGGTGATCCTCACCCCACCCCCGGCGCTGCTGGCCGCCGAAGGGCCCGGCGAAGCGCCCGAGCCCCAGGCGGCGGTCCCCGGCCCCGGCACGGAACACCTGACCGCTCCGGATATTTCCTCCGGCCAGGCCGCCGCGCCCGCGCCGGACCAGAGCGCCGGGCAGCCGGTCACCCCTCCCGAAACAGACTACGCCGCCCCGGAAATGCCCGCTCCTTCTTCCGATGGCGAGGTCACCGTGACCGTCCCCCCCTCGCCGCTGGCGGCCTTTGCCCCGCTGGACTGGCTGGCTCTGCTCTGTCTGGCGGGGGCGCTGGGGGTCGCCGGCTGGCAGTGGTTCGCTTATTTTGTCTGGCGGCGCAAAACGATGCGCCGCGCCCTGCCGGCGGATGAAAGCTGGCAAACCGCGCTAAACGAGGCTCTTGCCCGCCAGCCGCTGGCAAAGCGGCCCCGGCTGCTGGCCAGCCCCGACGTGACCGGCGCGATGGCGGCGGGCTTTTTGCGCCCGGTGCTGCTGGTGCCGGAAAGCGCGCAGCCCGGAGCCGACGGGGCCTATCTGCTGGCCCACGAGCTGGCCCATCTGCGCCGCCGCGACCTGGCCCGCAAAGCGCTGTTCAGCCTTGTGCTGGCGCTGCACTGGTATAACCCCGCCGCCTGGCTGCTGGCAAAACGGGCCGGGCGGGACATGGAGACCGCCTGCGACGAGGCAGCCCTCGCCGTGCTGGGCACAGAGCATCGGGCGGCCTACTGCGACGCGCTGCTCCACGCGGTGGGCCATGGCCGCGCCCCGGCGCTGACCACCTGCTTTTCCCTGACCAAAAGGGACGTGAAGGCCCGCTTTGCCCGCCTGTGGGACACTTCCCCCAAGCGGCGGGGCGCGGCGGCACTGGCGGTGTTCTGCCTGGCCGCCGCCCTGGCGGGAGCCCTGGTGGCATGCAGCACCACGCCGGCGGAAAGCGGTGAGCCGGACGACGGGCCGCCCCCCTCCTCCAGCCCCGCGCCGGACTATTCCTCCGATGAAGAGGTCTGGCCGGTGGTGTGCTACACCTCCAACAACGCGTTCAACGCCGACCCGGCCGGCGGCGGCGTGCTGCCGGCGGAGAACTTCCCCGAAGAATTCGCGGAATATGACCTCTTCCACGGCGCGGGCTACGTCTCCCCCGACCTGCAGCGGGCGGGCGTCGCCCAGCCGGCCGGCGGGGACGCCCCCGGGGAGCTGACCCTGTGGAACACCGCCGACGGGGGCGAGAGCTGGACGTCCGCCACTTTGGACTGCTCCGCCTGGCTGGAGGACATCGCCCCCGCCTACAACTGGGGCGATCAGAGCTATGTGGACGTGACGGGCGTGCCCGTTCAGGTGCGGGCAAAGCACTACCAGTTCGTGAACGAGAACATCGGCTTTGTGGTGATCTATGCCGCCTGGGAGGGCGACGAGGCGGCCGGCCGCCCGGCCGCCTGCTCCGACGGGTTCGCGGTGCTTCGCACCACCGACGGCGGCGAAAGCTGGCAGCGCACCGGCAACATCCGCTGCGCCGACGCGGGCAACGGCAGCTCCTTTTCCCTTTCGGTCAGTTCCCCCTTCGCCTTTTTGAACGAGAACGTGGGCTTCTTGTGCGCCCACGGCCCGGGATACAGCCCGGAGGGCCAGTTCGACCTGCTTCGCACGGTGGACGGCGGCGCCAGCTGGCAGCAGCTGGACCTGAGCGAGGTGGCCGCCACCCTGCCCGGCGCCCCCTGGAGCTACCCGCATGTCTGCGGCCCGCTGGGATACTCCACAAGGTATCTGCCCCAGGAGGACCTGATCACCAGCGCCGACGAGGGCTTCGCGGCCTTTTCCGGCTGGGGCGACGCCGGCGACACCATGGCGGACAGGGTGGTGTTCTACACCCGGGACTTTGGCGAGAGCTGGCAGTGGATGTACCGCTATGGGGACGAGATGCGCGCCCAGTACACCGAGTCCCTCATCAGATCCTACGCTTCGGAAGAAGAGGTCTGGCCGGTGGCCTACTATAACAGCATGGGCCAGGAGATCCTGCCCGATGAAGCAAAGGTCAATGCCGTCGTGAAAGCGGGCTACATTTCTCCCGACGGCCTGTATGCGGGCATGGTGCCCATCCCCTACGAGCGGGCCGACCCTGCAAGCCTGACCCTCTGGAACACCGCGGACGGCGGCGAAAGCTGGGCCACCGCCACCCTGGACTGCTCCGCCTGGCTGGAGGAAGTGGCCGAGGCGAACAACTGGGCCTCGCTGGAAGCGGACGGCATAGCGGACGGCAGCGCGTGGGTGATGCCCAGCGCCTACCAGTTTGTGAACCCCAGCACCGGCTTTCTGGTCTATTACGGCGGCTGGGACTATGGCCCCGCCCACAACCGCCACACCGCCCATGCCCCCGGCTTTGTGGTGCTGCGCACCACCGACGGGGGCGAAAGCTGGCAGCAGATGTACAGCGGCGATTGCAGCGACTTCGTGGGCGGCACCGGCGAGGGGCTTTTCCTCCACACCTGCCAGCCCTTCCTGTTCCTGAACAAAAATGTGGGCTTTCTGTGCGCCCACGGCGGCGATTACGGCGAAAACGGCCAGTTCAACCTGCTGCGCACCTTGAACGGCGGCCAGACCTGGCAGCTGCTGGACCTGAGCGAAGCGGCCGCCACCCTGCCCGGCGCCCCCTGGCAGAAGTGCCATATCTGCGGCGCGCTGGGGCTGGGCGCCCAAAGCACCCTTTGGGACCCGGGCCTCTTCGACGACGCCCAGCCCGGCTTTGCGGCCTTTGTGGGCTGGGGCGACGCCGGGGACGCCGCGGCGGACAAGGTGGTATTCTACACCCGGGACTGGGGTGAAAGCTGGCAGTGGATGTACCGCTACAACGACGAGATACGCGCCCCGGCCAGCAGCGCGTCTGAGGAGGTGAACGGGCAATGAGTGAAAAGGAGATAAAGCGCCTGCCGGACGCAGAACTGGAAATCATGAAGGAGCTGTGGGCCGCCCCCGGCCCCCTGACGAGGGCCCAGCTGGAGGAACGCCTTGCCCGCCGGCGCTGGGCCAGCACCACCCTGCTGGCGCTGCTGGGCCGGCTGGAAGCCAAGGGCTGTGTCTCCCGCGAAAAGCAGGGCAAAGGCTATCTTTACGCCGCCGCCCTGGCCCGGGAGGACTATCTGCCGGTGGAAAGCCGCTCGGCGCTGGAACGGATGTTCGGCGGCAGCGCCAAAAACCTCATCGCCGCCATGGCCCAGACGAAAGACCTCTCCAAGGAGGACATCGACGAGCTGGCGGCCTATCTGGAAGAATTGAAACAGGGCGGGCGCTGACGGGCGGCGGCCCACAGCCGGGCGGCGCGGGTCTTTCCCCGTTGCGGCGTGCCCGCGCGCACCAAAACCCTCGGCCCCTCCCCGCCTCCCAAAACACGCAAAAGCGCCCCCGCGGCCAGGCCGCAGGGGCGCTTAAATTGTTTTGGAAAAGCCGCGGTTTAGTAATCCTCGCGCTGCTTTTTGCGGTTGCGGCTCCAGAACAGCAGCACAACGACCGCCACGGCCACCACCAGCCCCACGGGGATCAGCCAGCTGCTGCCGCCCTCGCTGTAGCTCTTCATGTCGCTCCAGGCTTTGTCCATGGCGGCGTTGATCTCGTCGGGCAGCACGGTGAACACCTCGGTGTTGGCCAGCACTTCCGCGCTGGGATAAGCCACCTCGCTGTATTTCAGGTCGTCGGGCAGCTGCTCCCACACCTCGGTGATGGGGGTGGAGTAGCCGATGTAATCGCAGTTGGCCACGCCCACGCTGGTCTCACACATGTAGTTGATGAACATCTCGGCGGCTTCCTTGTTCTTGCTGCCGGCAGGGATGCACATGGCGTCCACGAAGTAGTTGGTGCCCTCCTCGGGGATGGCAAAGCCCAGGTCGGGGTTCTCGTCCATCATCACCAGCGCGTCGCCGGCATAGTAGGGGGCCAGCGCGGCCTCGCCGCCCTCCATCTTGTCGAAGATCTCGTCCATCACGTAGGCCTGCACCAGGCTTTTCTGGGCCTTCAGCTCCTCGGCGATGGTGTTCACTTCCTCCACGGTGGTGGGGTTCATGCTCATGCCCAGGCGCTTGGCGGCAATGGCGAAGGCGTCGCGGCTGTTGTTGAACATCAGGATGGAGTTCTCGTACTTCTCATCCCACATGGCATCCCAGCTGGTGGGCGCCTCGTCCACCATGGTCTTGTTGTAGACAAGGCCCACAACGCCCCAGGTGTAGGGCACGCTGTACTCGTCGTTCGGGTCGTAGTCCAGGCCCTTGTACTGCTCGCCGATCTTGGCCATGTTGGGGATGTTGCTGAAGTCCAGCTTTTCCAGCATGCCCTCGTTGATCATCTTGCCGATCATGTAATCGCTGGGGATGATCACGTCATAATCCGCGCCGCCGCTCTTGAGCTTGGCATACAGGCTCTCGTTGGTGTCGTAGGTGGTGTAGTTCACCTCGATGCCGGTGAGCTCGGTGAATGCCGACAGAATATCCACGCTCTCGTCGCTGCCGTCGGAGATGTACAGGCCCCAGTTGTAGACGTTCAGGGTGATGTCCTGGTCGGCAAGGCGGGTCCAGTCGTAATCGGCGCTGACGGAGATATCGTCGTTGACCACGATCATCTCTTCGCCCGCCGCGGCGGCGGGCAGGGCCATGGCGCCCGCGCACAGCAGTGCGGCGAGCAGGGTGCAGAACAGTTTTTTCATTGCTTTCCTCCGTTCGCGGCCGCTTTGGGCCGCTTATGATTTGCCCGGCGGCCCCGCAGAGCCGCCCATCGGGCATTTTTTATATTATCAGGCCTTCCGGGCTTCGCGCCGTTCGTCCAGATAATTGTAGAAAAGGATGATGGCCAGGATCACCAGGAACATCACCGTGGAAAGGGCGTTGATCTCCGGGCTGACCTTTTTGCGGGTCATGCTGTAGATCACGATGGGCAGCGTCTGGGTGGTGCCGCTGGTGAAGTAGGAGATCAAAAAGTCGTCGATGGAGTAGGTCAGGCAGATGAGGAAGGCGGAGAGGATGGCCGGGGCCAGCTCCGGCAGCACCACCTTGAAAAATGCCTGCTTGGGGTTGCAGCCCAGGTCCAGCGCCGCCTCGTAGACCCGCGCGTCCAGCTGGCGGAGCTTGGGCGAGACGTTGAAGATGACATAGGGCAGGCAGAAGGAGATGTGGGCGATGAGCAGGGTGGGCAGGCCGAAGATGTTTTCCGGCAGCGCCCAGCCCAGGTTCTGGTTGGCCCAGGCGATGCCGTCCTTGGCCACCACGAACAGCAGCATCAGCGAAACGCCGGTGATGATCTCGGGGTTGACCACGGGCATGTAGCTGATGTTGTTGATGACCGCCTGGCTGCGCTTGCCCATGGCGTTGATGCCGATGGCCGCGGCGGTGCCCACCACGGTGGCCACCACCGCGGCGATAAGCGCCACCACAAGGCTCAGGCCCAAAGCGCTCAGGATCATCTCGTTGTGGAACAGGCTCTTGTACCACTTGAAGGTGAAGCCGGTGAAGATGGTGCGGCTCTTGCTCTCGTTGAAGCTGAACACCGCCATCACGGCGATGGGCACATACATGAAGGAAAACAGCAAAACGAGATACACCCGCTGCAACGCGCGAAGATGAGACTGTCTCATTTACATGACCCCCTCCACACCGTCTTTGTTGCCGCTGGTGTTGGTCAGGCTCATGCACAAAAGCACGATGACCATCAGCACCAGGCTCATGGCGCTGCCCAGGTTGTAGTTGTAGCTGTTGCCCAAAAACTGCAATTCGATCAGGTCGCCCACCAGCATGGTGTCGCCGCCGCCCAGCATGCGGCTGATGATGAAGGTGGAAACGCTGGGCACGAACACCATGGTGATGCCGGTGGCGATGCCGGGCATGGCCAGGGGGATGAGCACCCGGCCCAGCACCCGGAAGATGTCTGCGCCCAGGTCCTGGGCGGCCTCGATGATGCTGGAATCGATCTTCACCATGGCGGTGTAGAGCGGCAGGATCATATAGGGCAGGTAGTTGTAGACCATGCCCAGCACCACGGCCCCCTGGGTGTTGATCATCTCAAAGGGCCCGATGCCGAACAGGCCCAAAAAGCGGTTGATGAGGCCGTTGTTTTCCAGAAGGCTCATCCAGGCGTAGGTGCGCAGCAAAAAGTTCATCCACATGGGCAGGATGACCAGCATCTGCATCATCCGCTGGCTGGAAACAGGCAGCCGGCTGAGCCAGTAGCCCACCGGGAAGGCCAGCACCAGGCAGATCACCGTGGCAACGGCGGCCAAAAGAAGGCTGCGCACGAACACGGTGGTGTAGTCGCCCAGGGCGGTGATGTTCTCCAGCGTAAAGGCGCCGCTTTTGGTGGTGAAGGCAAAGTACACCACGATCAAAAGCGGCACGGCGATGAACACGGTCATCCAGACGAGATAGGGAAAGGCGAGGCTCTTGTTTTTCAGCATGGCTCATTCCTCCATGCGGGCCATGATGTGGATCTCGTCCGGCCCGATGCGCATGCCGATCAGTTCACCGGGGGCGCTGGCCTGGGTGGAGTGGATGATCCACTCGTAGCCGGCCTGCTCCACATGCATCTCGAAGTGCACCCCCTTGAAGATGAGGTCCTTCACGATGCCGGTGAGCTGGCCCTGGATGGCGGGCACCACCTGCACGTCCTCGGGGCGCACCACCACCTGCACCGGCTGGTTGCGCTCGAAGCCCTTGTCCACACAGGTGAACTGGCTGCCGGCAAACTCCACCTGGAAGTCCCGCAGCATGATGCCGTCCAGGATGTTGCTCTCGCCGATGAAGTCGGCCACAAAGGCGTTCTTCGGCTCGTTGTAGATGTCCTCCGGGCTGCCGATCTGCTGGATGTCGCCGTCGTTCATCACCACCACGGTGTCGCTCATGGTCAGGGCTTCCTCCTGGTCGTGGGTGACGTAGATGAAGGTGATGTCCATGGCCTGCTGCAGGCGTTTCAGCTCCAGCTGCATCTCCTTGCGCAGCTTCAGGTCCAAAGCGCCCAGAGGCTCGTCCAGCAGAAGCACCTTCGGGTGGTTCACCAGGCCCCGGGCAATGGCCACCCGCTGCTGCTGGCCGCCGGAAAGGCGGTCGGTGTGGCGGCGCTCGAAGCCCTTGAGGCCCACCACCTCCAGCATTTCCAGCACCCGGCTGCGGATCTCTTTTTCCGGCAGCTTCTGCAGCCGCAGGCCGAAGGCCACGTTTTCGAACACGTTCAGGTGCGGGAACAGGGCATACTTCTGGAACACCGTGTTCACCTGGCGCTTGTAGGGCGGCAGGCCGGTGATGTCCTTGCCATTAAAAAAAACATTGCCCGACTTCGGCTGAACGAATCCACCGATGACCCGGAGGGTGGTGGTCTTGCCGCAGCCCGAGGGCCCCAGGAAGGTCACAAACTCCTTGTCGTGGATGTCCAGCGACAGGCCGGTCAGCACCGGCTCGCCGTCAAAGTCGACAACAATGTTTTTCAGCGATACGATCTCATTCATTTCATGCATCCCCCTTTGCGGAACTCTCCCGGGGCGGACGGCCCGCGGGTCAGCGCCAATTATATCGCCCCGCAAAAGGTTTGTTACACCGCCTGTGGGCCTTAAAAACGTTAGAGCCTCCTTGCCACGGCAGCTACAGCGATACATACAGCGCCAATGTGTTTGACGGGTGTTTTCCCGCCTTAGATGCAACACACGATTGTTATTATACAGTGCCGCCCCCCTATGTCAATAGGTTTGTGCAAATTCTTTTGAAAAATGCCGGAATATATCCCAATGGGGCGTTATATTCCGGCATTTTTTCGGATTATTTTAGAAAAATCTTGCGAATGCTTTAAAAAACGCTGTCTCTCACCGTTTTTCAAAAGCGCGCCGCGCCGCCTCCAGCACCGTTTCCAAAGGCACGCCGGCGGCCGCCGCGGCGGCCGCCGCCTGATCGAATTCCGCCTTGGCCTTGCCGGGCATGCCGGGCGCGAATTTCACGTCCACCGCGCCGTAGGGGGTCTCCACCCGGCGGCATTCCCGGGGCTGGACGATGCGCTCCATCGCGCAGCGGCGCACCCCCCAGCTGGTGGTGTGGGCCAGCATCAGGCCGGAGAGCCGCTCTGCGTCGGCGGGCCGGCACAGGCAGCACAGCTTCACCGCCGGGCGGTTCTTCTTCATCTGGATGGCCTCGGTGTAAACGTCCAGCGCGCCGGCGGCCAGCAGCACCCCGGCGGCGTAGGCAACGGCCTCGCCTGTCATGTCGTCCAGGTTGCAGGCAAGCTCCACCACCTGATCGGTCTCACCGCAGCCCTCCGTCTCGCCCAGGAAGGCGCGCACCACATTGGCGGCGGCAAACTCCTTATTGCCGGCACCCACGCCCACAGCCTTCACCGTCATGGCGGGCATCGGCCCAAAAGAAGTGGCAAAGGCGCGCAGCAGCGCCGCCCCGGTGGGGGTGCACAGTTCCGCCTGCACCTCGCCGCCGTAACAGGGGATGTCCCGCATCAGCCAGGCGGTGGCGGGGGCGGGCACCGGCAGCACGCCGTGGGCGCACTTCACCTGGCCGCCGCCCAGGTTCACCGGGCTGGCCGCCACCCGGTCCGCGCCGAGCCATTCCATCAAAAGGCACACCGCCGTCACATCGGCCACGGCATCCAGCGCGCCCACTTCATGGAAGTGCACCAGCTCCACCGGCTGGCCGTGGGCGTGGGCCTCGGCGGCGGCGATGAGCCCATAGACCTCCATGGCCTTCGCCTTCACCGTCTCCGGCACCGGCAGCCCCTCCACGATGGCCCGCACGTCCGCAAGGCTGGCGTGGTGGTGGCTGTGTTCGTGGCCATGTTCATGCTCATGAGGATGCTCGTGGTCATGGCCATGGTCATGCTCGTGGGGATGTTCGTGCCCGTGCTCATGCTCATGGCCGTGGTCGTGCCCATGCAGATGAGGCGCGTCCGCCCCGCCGCAGGGCACGTCGTGGCTGTGCTCCTCCACGCCGTGGGCCAGCACGGTCACATGCAGGCCCCGCACGCCGCATTTTTCGGCGGGCTCTGCCCGCATCTGAACGCCGGGGATGGCGTTCATCACCTTCAGAAACTCCTGCCGCCGCTCCTCTGGCAGCAGGTCCAGCAAGGCGGCGGTGAGCATGTCCCCCGCCGCGCCCATGTTGCATTCCAGATACAGCGTTTTCATGCCGTCAGTCCTCCTTCGCCATGTGGTTGATCATGCTGGCCAGATACCCCGCGCCAAAGCCGTTGTCGATGTTCACCACGCTCACCCCGCTGGCGCAGGAGTTGAGCATCGAGAGCAGCGCGGAAAGGCCGCCGAAGTTGGCCCCGTAGCCCACGCTGGTGGGCACGGCGATCACCGGGCAGTCCACAAGGCCGCCCACCACGCTGGCCAGCGCCCCTTCCATGCCCGCCACGGCGATGACCACCCTGGCCTGCATCAGCACGTCCAGCTTTGCCAGCAGCCGGTGCAGCCCGGCCACCCCCACGTCGTAGACCCGTTCCACCCGGTTGCCCATGGCCTCGGCGGTGCGGGCGGCCTCCTCGCAGACGGCCATGTCGCTGGTGCCGCCGCTGACCACAGCGATAAGCCCCTTGGGGTCAGGGATGGGGGCCGGGCCGGCAAGGCCAAAGCGGGAGAGGGGGTCATAGTCCAGCGGGATGCCCTCCCCCTTCACCTTCTCGGCCGCCTCGGCGCTCATGCGGGTGACGATGATGTTCTTCGCCCCCCGCCCGGCCATCGCCCGCAAAATGCCCGCGATCTGGTCCGGGGTCTTGCCCGCCCCGTAAACCACCTCCTGGGCCCCCTGGCGCAGGCCCCGGTGATGGTCCACCTTGGCGTAGCCCAGGTCTTCGAAGGGCTGCATCTTCATCTGAAGCAGGGCCTGCCGGGGGGTGGTCCTGCCCGAGCGCACCTGTTCCAGCAGCTCCAGCATCTCCTGCTGTTCCATCTTTCACTCCTCCTTCCGGGGCGCAAGGTCCAAAAGCACCCCGTCAAACCAGGGCGCAAGCGCCCCGGTGATCTCTTTGTGGCGGCGCGCCGCCTCCTCCAGCTGGCCGGCGGGCAGCTGCAAACGGCCCAGCCGCCCCAGCACCCGCACCCTCAGGTCCGAAAAGCCCATGGCCATCAGAGCGCCTTCCGCCTGTTCCACCCGCCGCAGGGCATCGCTGTCCAGCGCCGTGCCGGTGGGCACCCGGGTGGCAAGGCAGGCGTAGGCGGGCTTTTGGGCGGTGAAGAGGCCCAGTTCCCGGCTCATGCGCCGCACCTGGGCCTTGGTCACCCCGCACAGGCGCAGGGGGCTTTTCACCCCCAGTTCCGCCAGCGCCCGCATGCCGGGCCGGTCCGCCGCGTCGTCGCTGGCGTTGGTGCCGTCCCACACCTCGGAAAAGCCGTCCGCCCCGGCGGCGCTCACCAGCGCCGAGAAGATCATCCTCTTGCAATAATAACAGCGCTGCGGCCCGTTGGCCCGCACCTGTTCGTCCTCCAGGGGGCTGGCCTCCAGCACCCGCAGTTCCACCCCCAGCTGGGCGCACAGGCGCTTTGCGTCCTCCAGCTCAAAGCCGGGCTGAAAGGCGCTGTGCACGAAATAGGGCTGCACCCGGCAGCCCGCCTTCACCGCCGCCGCCAGCAGCAGGGCGGAATCGGCGCCGCCGGAAAAGGCCAGCGCCGCGGCTTTGCCCCGCAGAAATTCTTCCAGTTCCATCCCCACACCTCAAATCATCAAAAAATGCCGCGAAAGCGCCGCCCTTCGCCTTGCGGCGGGGCAGCTGTGCCTTCGTGGCATTCTCATCGCTGTTTTTAAAAATGCGCCGCCGCGCCTTCCTGGCGCGGGCTTATCGGGTCTTATTGTAGCACAAAGGCCGCCGGGTGTAAAGCAAGGCTCACAGCATGTCCTCGCCGTCGTCCTCGTCGGTCATAAACTCACGGCTGCTCACCCGTTTGGCCATCCGCTCGGCTTCCACCAGGCCGGACAGCTTCTCCTTCACGGCGGAGGAGTCGGGGATCCACTTGATGTCGAACTCGGGGGTGGATTTGTCCGCCGAGCAGCAGTGGATGGTGCCCAGGCCGAACATGCGCTGGGCCAGCGAGCGGCGCAGGGTCACGTCCATGATGCGGTAAAGGCGCACTTCCTCTTCCTTCGTGTTCAGGATGCCGGTCTGGATGAGCAGTTTTTCCTTGGTCAGAACATATTTCGTAAAAGTCCAGGGCAGGCCGAAAATGATGCGCTTGCGGTCCTGCCAAACGACGCCGGGGCGGTCCATAGAGTCTCCTCCCTTTCACTATTCTGTACTTTATTATACCGTTCCTGTCTTTTCTTGACAAGAACCCCCCGCCGCCCCTGTACGCCGCCTTTCTTTCATGGTATAATGGTGCCGACAAAACGCCCGTGAAAGGGGTCTTATGCAATGAGAAACGCACAGCAGCTTTTAGCCGGCCTTTCCGCCGGCCGGTGGGACGCCGCCTTTGCCAGCCTCTATGGCTGCGCGGGCCGCTCCGCCGCCGACTGCCGCGCCCGCTATGCCCGCCTGGTGGAAGGCTTCACCGCCGCCTTCGGCGGCGGCGAGCGGGAGTTCGCCTTCTACTCCGCGCCGGGCCGCACCGAGCTGGGCGGCAACCACACCGACCACCAGCACGGCCGTGTGCTGGCCGCCAGCGTGGACCTGGACGTCATCGCCCTGGCCGCCCCCAACGGCACCGATACGGTGCGGGTGCTCAGCGAAGGCTTCAAGATGGACGTGGTGGACCTGGCCCGGCTGGCCCCCGTGGAGGAAGAGGCCAACCACTCCGCCTCCCTCATCCGGGGCGTGTGCGCCGCCTTTGCCGAAAAGGGCTGGCCGGTGCGGGGCTTCGACGCCTACACCACCTCCGCGGTGCTCAAGGGCAGCGGCCTGTCCAGCTCCGCCGCCTTTGAGGTGCTCATCGGCAACATCGCGAACCACCTGTTCGCCGGCGGCGCCGAGACCCCCGTCACCATCGCCCAGATCGGCCAGTACGCCGAGAACGTCTTCTTCGGCAAGCCCTCGGGCCTTTTGGACCAGATGGCCAGCTCCGTGGGCGGCGTGGTGGCCATGGACTTTGCCGACCCCGCCGCGCCGGTGGTGCGGCCCCTTTCGCTGGACCTTGCGGGCCAGGGCTATGCCCTGTGCATCGTGGACACCGGCGCCGACCACGCCGACCTCACCGGCGAGTACGCCGCCATCCCCGCCGAGATGAAGGCGGTGGCCGCCGCATTGGGCGGCCAGGTGCTGCGGGACGTGCCCAAAGAGGCTTTCTACAAGGCCCTGCCCGCCCTGCGCAAAAAGCTGGGCGACCGGGCGCTGCTGCGGGCCTTCCACTTCTATGCCGACGACGAGCGGGCCGCTTTGCAGGCCGAGGCGCTGGCGGCGGGCGAATTCGGCCGCTATCTGCGGCTGGTGACCGAGAGCGGCCAGTCCAGCTTTGATTACCTGCAAAACGTGTTCTGCCGCACAAAGCCCGCCGAAGAGCAGCCGGTGGCGCTGGCCCTGGCGCTGGCGGGCACCCTGCTGGCCGGGCGGGGCGCTTACCGGGTGCACGGCGGCGGCTTCGCCGGCACCATCCAGGCCTATGTGCCGCTGGGCTTCGTGCCCGCCTTCAAGGCCGGCATGGAGGCCCTGCTGGGCGAGGGGATGTGCCATGTGGTCTCCATCCGCCCGGTGGGCGGCGTCCATCTGGCAGAAAGCGACTGAACGAAAGGGAGGGCTTTATCCATGTCTGTCACGAAAGAACTGTTCCTCACCCTGCCGAACGGCGCCCCCGTCCACCGCTACACCTTGGAAAAAGGCGGCGTCTCCTTCTCGGTGCTGGACCGGGGTTCCACCCTGCAGCGGGTGGCGGTGCCCGGCCCGGGGGGCAGGCCGGTGGAGGTGCTGCTGAACTACGCCGACCCCACCGCCTATCTTGACTGCCCGGACTATCTGGGCGTTTTTGTGGGGCGGGTGGCCAACCGCATCGCCAAGGGGCATTTCGCGCTGGACGGCAAGGACTACCAGCTGGCCTGCAACAACGGCGAAAACCACCTGCACGGCGGCGTGGACGGCTTCAACAGGCGGGTGTTCCGCCTTGTGCGGGCGGAGGGCGACCTGCTGGAACTGGCCCTCACCAGCCCCGACGGCGACCAGGGCTACCCCGGCAGGCTGGAGCTGACGGTGCGCTGGAAGCTGCTGGAAGACGGTTTCTCTCTGGAATGGGAAGCCGGGGCGGACAAGGCCACCCCCGCCGCCTTCACCTGCCACGCCTACTGGGACCTGGCGGGCAGGGACGCGGGCCCCGAGGCCGTGATGGACCACCGGCTGCGCCTGTTTGCCAGCCGTTATACCCCGGTGGATGAGACCCTCATCCCCACCGGCGAACTGGCGGCGGTGGAGGGCACCCCCTTCGACTTCACCACGCCCCGCGCCATCGGCGAGCGCATCGGGCAGCGCTGCCCGCAGCTGGCCATCGCCGGCGGCTACGACCACAACTTCGCGCTGGACGCCGCCCCCGCCCC
Organism: Candidatus Allofournierella excrementigallinarum; assembly: GCF_944388085.1. Lineage (NCBI taxonomy): Bacteria > Bacillati > Bacillota > Clostridia > Eubacteriales > Oscillospiraceae > Allofournierella > Candidatus Allofournierella excrementigallinarum. The sequence goes on from NZ_CALXHK010000030.1 coordinate 16,116, forward strand.
CGGCGGCCTGCGCCCGCTGGCCGAGGTGACGAGCCCCGCCACCGGCATTACCATGACGATGGAGACCACCCTGCCCGGCGTGCAGTTCTACTCCGGCAACTTCATGCAGGGCCACGAAAAGCGCAGCGGCTTCTGCCTGGAGCCCCAGACCTTCCCCGACGCGGTGAACCAGCCCGCCTTCGGCCAGGACGTCATCCTGCGCCCCGGCCAGGTCCGCCGCGACGCCATCCTCTGGCATTTCAGCCTGTAAACAACGAAAAAAGCCGCCCCCGTGCAGCGCACGGGGGCGGCCTTCTTGTGTTTTGCTTTTTGGGTCAGGCCGGGTCGTTCCAGCCCTTGCACACGTCCACCCAGCCTTTGGGCGCGGCGTGCTGTTCCAACCCGGGGATGGTCAGCTCGATGGCGCTGTTGGAACTGCCGCAGGCGGGAAACACTGTCTCGAACCGTTTGAGCGATTCGTCCAGCCACACCTCCACGCCTTCGTTCACGGCGAAGGGGCACACGCCTCCCACCGCGTGGCCCACCAGCTCCACCGCCTGCTCGGGGGTGAGCATCTTGGCCTTGATGCCGAACCGGGCCTTGAATTTCGGGTTGTCGATGCGGGCGTCGCCGGCGGCCACCACCAGCAGCGGCCCCGCCGGGCCCATGAAGGAGAGGGTCTTGGCGATGCGTTTGCCCTCGCAGCCCAGCGCCTGCGCAGCCAGCTCCACCGTGGCGCTGGAAACTTCGAACTCCCGCACCCGGTCCGCAAGGCCCGCCGCCGCAAAATAGGCTTTCACCCGTTCAATGGACATTGTCGTTTCCCCCTTTTTCACACTTCGCGGCAGGCCCTGGCGATGCCCGCGGCGTCCAGCCCGAACTGGGCCAGCAGCTCCTTGGCGGGGCCGGAGTGGCCGAACTCGTCCATCACGCCCACGCGCTTGACCTTGCAGGCCACGCCCGCCTCGGCAATGACGGCGCACACCGCTTCGCCCAGGCCCCCGATGACGCTGTGCTCCTCGCAGGTGACCACCTTGCCGCACTCTTTGGCGGCCTTCAGCACCAGCTCGGCGTCCAGGGGCTTGATGCTGCACAGGTTGATGACCCGGGCGCTCACGCCCTCGGCGGCCAGGGCCTCGGCGGCTTTCAGCGCCTCGGCGGTCTCAAGGCCGGTGGCCAGGATGGCAAGGTCGCTGCCCTCGCGCAGCACTTCGCCCTTGCCGATCTCAAATTTGTAGTCCGCCTCGTTGTGGAACACCGGCACCGCCAGCCGCCCAAAGCGCAGGTAGACGGGGCCCTCGTGCTCATAGGCGGCCTTCACGGCAGCCCTGGCCTCCACGTCGTCCGCCGGGCAGAGCACCACCATGCCGGGGATGGAGCGCATCAGCGCAAAATCCTCGCAGCACTGGTGGCTCGCGCCGTCCTCGCCCACGGAGATGCCGCCGTGGGTGGCGCCGATCTTCACGTTCAGATGGGGATAGCCCACCGAGTTGCGCACCTGCTCAAAGGCGCGCCCCGCGGCGAACATGGCAAAGCTGGAGGCGAACGGCACAAGGCCCGCCGCCGCCATGCCCGCGGCCACGCCCATCATGTTCTGCTCTGCAATGCCGCAGTCGAAATGGCGCTCCGGGAACGCCTTCTTGAAAACGCCGGTCTTTGTGGCGGCCGCCAGGTCCGCGTCCAGCACCACCAGGTCCTCGTGCTCCCTGCCCAGTTCCACCAGCGCGGCGCCGTAGCTGTCGCGGGTGGCGATGGTCTTCACTTCGCTCATACCGTCTCCCCCTCCAGTTCTTCGAGCGCGGCGGCCAGTTCCGACATGCCCTGCTCATACTCCGCGTCGTTCGGGGCCTTGCCGTGCCAGCCCACGTTGTTCTCCATGAAGCTGACGCCCTTGCCCTTGGTGGTCTTCAGCAGGATGGCGCTGGGCCGGCCCTTCTCGGCGCGGGCGGCGGTGAAGGCCGCTTCCAGCGCCTCAAAGCTGTGGCCGTCCACGGCCTGCACAAAGAACCCGAAGGCCTTGAACTTCTCGTCCACCGGGCCGGGGTTCATCACCTCGGCCACCGGGCCGTCGATCTGCAAACCGTTCAGGTCCGCCAGAACGCACAGGTTATCCAGCTTGTAGTGGGCGGCGAACATGGCCGCCTCCCACACTTCGCCCTCCTGCAGCTCGCCGTCGCCCAGCAGGGCGTAAACGCGGCCCGGCTGCTTTTTATATTTGGCGGCCAGCGCCATGCCGCAGGCGGCGGAAACGCCCTGGCCCAGGCTGCCGGTGGACATGTCCACGCCGGGCACCGTGTTCATGTTGGGATGGCCCTGCAGATAGCTGTCCGAATGCCGCAGGGTGGGCAGGTCCTCCACCGGGAAATAGCCCCGCAGCGCCAGCACCGAGTAAAGGCCCGGCGCGGCGTGCCCCTTGGAGAGCACGAACCGGTCGCGGCCTTCGGCCTTCGGGTCGGCGGGGTCCACCTTCATCTCCCTGAAATAAAGGTAGGTCAGCGCGTCGGCGGCGGAAAGGCTGCCGCCCGGATGGCCCGCCTTGGCCCCGTGGGTGGCGGTGAGCACGCCCATGCGCGCCTTGCAGGCCAGCTTTTTCAGTTCCTGTTCCTGTTGTTTCGTCATATCATTCACCAAACACCTTCACATAGTCCGCCCTGAACTTCTCGATGCCCGCGTCGGTGAGCGGGTGCTTTATCATCTGCTGGATGACCTTGTAGGGCACGGTGGCGATGTCCGCCCCCGCCAGGGCGCAGTCGGTCACATGGATGGGGCCCCGCACGCTGGCCGCGATGATCTCGCAGTGCAGGTCGGGGTAGTTCGAGAAGATGGCGCTGATGGCCTGGATGAGGTCGATGCCCGGCTGGCTGATGTCGTCCAGCCGCCCCAGGAAGGGCGACACATAGGCCGCCCCCGCCCGCGCCGCCAGCAGCGCCTGGTTGGCGGAAAAGATAAGGGTGCAGTTGGTGGGGATGCCCTCGGCGGAAAGCGCTTTGATGGCCTTCAGGCCCTCGGCGGTCATGGGGATCTTGACCACCATGTGCTTGGGGTCCAGGGCGTAGATGGCCCGCCCTTCCTCGATCATGCCCGCCGCGTCGGCGGTGGTCGCCTTCACCTCGCCGGAAATGGGTCCGTCCACGATGGACGCGATCTCGGCCAGCGTCTCGGCGTAATCCCGCCCCTCCTTGGCGATGAGGCTGGGGTTCGTGGTCACGCCCGCGATGACGCCCATGTCGTTCGCCGCGCGAATTTCGTCCACGTTCGCCGTGTCGATAAAGAACTTCATTTCCTCTTTCCTCCCTTTTATTTCTGCCCGTAATAGGCATTTGGTCCATGTTTGCGCAAAAAGTGCTTTTCCACCAGGTGGGCGGGGGCGGGCGCAGCCTCCGGCTTTACCTGCCGGGTCAGCAGCGCCATCTTTGCCACTTCTTCCAGCACCGCCGCGTGATACACCGCCTCGGCCGGGCTCTTGCCCCAGGTGAAAGGCCCGTGGCTGCGGCAGATGACCGCCGGCAGGTGCGCCGGGTCGATGCCCCGGCCCGTGAAGGTCTCCACGATGACCCTGCCGGTGTTTTTCTCGTAGTCTTCGTCCAGTTCCTCTTTGGTCAGGCCCCGGGCGCAGGGCACCGGGCCGTAAAAATAGTCGGCGTGGGTGGTGCCGTAGCAGGGGATGTCCTCCCCCGCCTGGGCCCAGGCCACCGCGTGGGGGCTGTGGGTGTGCACCACGCCCCCCAGCGCCGGGAAGGCTTTGTAGAGTTCCAGGTGAGTCTTTGTGTCAGAAGAGGGGTTCAAACCGCCCTCCACGATGTTGCCGTCAAGGTCCAGCACCACCAGCTTGCCGGGGGCGAGCTGCTCATAGTCCACGCCCGAGGGCTTGATGACCACCAGGCCCTTCTCCCGGTCGATGCCGGACACATTGCCCCAGGTGTAGGTCACCAGGCCCCGCCGGGGCAGCTCCATGTTGGCCTCATAAACGGCCTGCTTCAGTTCTTCCAGCATTCTTTCACACTCCCCTCATCCGGGTCCAAGACCCACCCTTTGATTGTACCACAGATGCCCACGTCCGTCCACACAAAAAAAGCTGCCTTCCGCCGTCTTTCGCACGTGAAAAAGTTAACTTTCCGGGCCGCTTTACACCCCCGCCGGCCGCATGCTATACTGAAATTGCAAAATGCGTAAAAGGAGGCCGCGGGCATGGATGCAAGGGAACTGGCGGGCGGCGGCTGCGGCAGGCGGTACGAAAAGGAATACCTGAACAAATACCGCGACTGCATGCTGTTCTACTGCGACGGGAAGGTCCGCTTCGAGCGCTACTGCTACGGCGAGGGCGCCTGCTTTGTGTTCGGCGTCTGGGCCAGCCTTGCCCAGGACGGCGCTCTCTCCTACAAGCAGCCCTTCGACCCGCTGGTGGAAGAGGCTGCCCTGCCCCGCCGCCTGACCAAAATGGAGGGCGGCGCGCTCTATTTTGACGATGCCCGCTGGAAATGGGAGCCGGCGGCGGACCTTGCGCTGGATGAAAAAAACGGCTACACCCGCCTGCGGATGCTGCTGCACCGGCTGGCAGGCCGCTGAGCGCCCCGCCGCGGGTCTTTTTTATTTTTAAAATCAGAAAAGGAGGGTCTGCCCATGCGTGTTCGTTTTCGCCATCGCCTTGCCGCCGGCGCCCAGCGCACGGTGTGCCGGGTGGTGCTGTTTTTCCTGTTCCGGGCGCTCAACGCCCTTTCGACGCGGGACAGCCGTGTTGCCGCCGAGACAGCCCTCTGGCCCGAGCAAAGGGTGCTGGGGCTGGAAGTGCCCGGCGGCCCGGCGCTGTACATATCCCGGCGGGCTGAACGTCTTGCCCGTCTCAAGGCCTGCGACGCGCCGGACATCCTCATCCGCTTCAAAAGCGCGCGGGACGCCTTCTATGTGTTCACCGGCCAGATGGGGGTGGCCGCGGCCTACGCCCAGCATCGGTTCACCGTGCGGGGCAACGTGAGCGAGACCATGGGCTTCGTGCGCTGTGTGGACCTGGCGGAAGGGTATCTTTTCCCGCCCTTCTGGGCAAAATCGATTCTGAAAGAACTGCCCGAAAAGCAGATAAGCAGCCTGCGGCTCTACGGCGCGGTGCTGCTGGGCCGGTAAGGAGGTCGTTTTGATGCCGAGTTATTATGAATTCAAGCTGCCCGCCAAAATTCTTTCGGGCGACGGCGCGCTGGAACACATCCCCCACGAGCTGGAGGCCCTGGGCAGCGCCCGGCCCCTGCTGCTTTCCGACGAGGGGCTTGTGAAGGCGGGGGCGGTTGCCGCCGTGGAGGGGGCCATGGCCCAGGGCGGCGGCGCCTTCGCGGCGCAGTTCTGCCGCATCCCGCCGGACTCTTCCATCCAGACGGTGAACGAGATCGCCGCCTATTTCCGCGAGAAGAACTGCGACGGCCTGGTGGCCGTGGGCGGCGGCAGCGTCATCGACACCGCCAAGGGCGTGGGCATGGTGCTGGCCCAGGGCAGCGGCGATCTGTTGCAGAACACCGGCTGCGAGGTGCTGGGCCGCGGGGCCCACGTGCCCTTCATCGCGGTGCCCACCACCTCCGGCACCGGCAGCGAAGCCACCCTGGTGGCCGTGGTGGCAAACCCCGAAAAGCACGTGAAGATGGAGTTTATCAGCTATCACCTGCTGCCCGACGCGGCGGTGCTGGACGTGCGCATGACCGCCAGCCTGCCGCCCCGCATCACCGCCTCCACCGGCATGGACACCTTGTGCCACGCCATCGAGGCGGCCAGCTGTCTGCAGCGCAACCCGGTGAGCGACGCCTTTGCCGAAAAGGCCATGGGCCTTGTGATGCAGAACCTGCCCGCCGCGGTGGAAAACGGAAAGGACAAAGCCGCCCGCCTGGCCATGGCCAACGCCAGCCTGCTGGCGGGGGCGGCCTTCTCCAACAGCATGGTGGGCCTGGTGCATGCCATCGGCCACGCCCTGGGCGGCGTGTGCCGGGTGGCCCACGGCGACGCCATGACCATCCTGCTGCCGGCGGTGATGGAGTTCAACCTGCCGGTGTGTAGCGCCCGCTACGGCGAGCTGCTGCTGGCCCTGGCCGGCCCGGAGAAATACGCCGCCACCCCCGCCCCCGACCGGGCGGCCACCGCCATCCGGGCGGTGGAGGCCCTGCGAGGCCGCCTGCACGGCGCCTGCGGCCTGCCTGCCACTCTGCGGGACACCGGCCGGGTGGAAAAAAGCGCCTTCGAGGCGGTGGCCCGCACCGCCCTGGACGACGGCGCCATGATCGTCAACCCCCGCCAGGCCTCCTTCGAGCAGGTGCTGGCCATTCTGGAGAAAGTGTGGTGACAAGCATGGACATCGAATCCATTGTCAAACGTCAGCGAGACTTTTTCGCCACCGGCGCCACCCTGCCGGTGAGCGCCCGCGTGGCCGCGTTAAAGCGGCTGCAGGCGAACATCCGCGCCCAGGAAAAAGACCTGCAGGCCGCCATGAAGCAGGACCTGAACAAGTGCGGCTTCGAGAGCTACATGGCCGAGATCGGCATGGTGCTGGACGAGGTGGGCCACGCCGTCAAAAAGCTGCCCGGCTGGGCAAAGCCCAAACGGGCCCGCACCCCCATGTCCCAGTTTGCCGCCAAGAGCTTCATCCTGTCGGAGCCCTACGGCGTCACCCTGGTGATGGCCCCCTGGAACTATCCCTTCCTGCTCAGCATCGACCCGGTCATCGGCGCGGTGGCGGCGGGCAACTGCGTGGTCTTAAAGCCCAGCGCCTACGCCCCGGCCACCAGCGCGGCCATGGCAAAGCTCATCGCCGACACCTTCGACCCCGGCTGGGTCACGGTGGTGGAGGGCGGCCGCAAAGAAAACAGCGCCCTGCTGGACCAGCGTTTTGACTTTATCTTCTTCACCGGCGGCGTGACGGTGGGCAGGCTGGTGATGGAAAAGGCCAGCCGCTGGCTGACCCCCGTCATCCTGGAACTGGGCGGCAAAAGCCCGGTGCTCATCGACCGCACCGCCGACATCCCCCTCACCGCCAGGCGGCTTGCCTTCGGCAAGGTGCTCAACGCGGGCCAGACCTGCGTCGCGCCGGACTATGTGCTAGTGGACCGCACGGTGAAGGACCGGCTGGTGGAAGAACTGAAAAAGCAGTTTGCCGCCATGCTGGGGCCCGACCCGCTGCACAACCCGGACTATGTGCGCATCATCAACCGCAAGCACTTCGAGCGCATCACCGGCCTGCTTGAAGGCGAGACCATCCTGGCGGGCGGCCAAAGCCGGGCGGACGAAGTTTCCGGCTGGATCGAGCCCACCCTGGTGGAGGGCACCGCCGACTGCAAGCCCATGCAGGAGGAGATCTTCGGGCCCATCCTGCCCCTCATCCCGGTGGACAGCATGGACGAAGCCATCGCCTTTGTGAACGGGCGGGAGAAGCCGCTGGCCCTCTATCTTTTCACCAAAGACCCGGCGGTGGAGCAGAAGGTGCTGGCCCGGTGCAGCTTTGGCGGCGGGTGCGTCAACGACACCATCATCCACCTTGCCACCCACAACATGGGCTTTGGCGGCGTGGGCCAGAGCGGCATGGGCAACTACCACGGCGAGCGCAGCTTCAAGGCCTTCAGTCACGAAAAGAGCATCGTGAAAAAGGCCCTCTGGCTGGACCTGCCCATGCGGTACATGCCCTACACCGAAAAAAACGAAAAAATGGTGCGGATGTTCCTGAAATAAGTTTTAAGCGCAGAAAGCCCCCGGGCCGCGGTTTCGCGGCCCGGGGGCGCTGTTTTATTCAGAACATGTTTTGGATGGGCTGCATCGAATCCACCCCGGCGTAGTAGTCTGCCTTGGAGATCATGGCCATCCCGCCTTCGGCGCCGCCCTCGCCGGGGGTGCGGCGGATGACGTAGAATTCGCTCTCGCTCTCCCCCAAAATGCGGGGCAGCCGAGTGCCGTCGCCGCCCTGGTTGCGCAGGGTGATCTCGGTCAGCCCGCCGCTTTCCAGGTCCAGCGCGAACAGGCATTCCTGCCAGGTGTCAGTGTTGTCCGGTTCCGGCTCCCATCTGGTCTCCACCATCAGGTGTCCGTCCCACACGTAGGAAAGCTGCACCTTCTGCTCCGCCGGCCAGCTTTCAGTCAGCACCTTTGTCTCGCCGGTGATCAGGTCCCGGGCCTCAAAGCGGCCCTGCGCTTCGCTGAACAGAACGACCTTGTCGTTCCAGACCCGCATGAACCGCCATTCCCCATTGTTCCAGATCGTCAGCGGCACTTCCCCGCCGGTGCGGGGGTCCCAGGCGGAAAGGGTCACGGTGGCCCGGTCGCGTATCTCCTGTTCCTGCCGTTCATCCGCCAGCAGATCGCCTGTGGGCTGATAGTTCTCTTCCACCAGTTCATCCGCATTGGAGGTCACAAGCAGCACTCCCGAGCCCAGCACCCCCACATTTGTAAAAACCGTGGGGATGTCCGCCCACGTCTCCGTCTCGCCGGTGGCCGGGTCCAGCAGCACCGCCTTGCCATCTCTGGCCAGCCACACCTTGTCCCCTTTCATGGCAAATCCCCAGGGATAGAGCGAATCGCCCTCAGCGCCGGTGAACAGGGTCCTTTTTTCACTGCCGTCCAGCCTGCGGGCGTCCATCGAACATGTGCCGTCCGCGTTCGTGCCGCTGGTGAGCAGCCAGTCCCCCGCCAGGCCCACATTGCGGTAATAAGGCGAGTAGGCCGGGCAGCTTTCGTCCGCATGGGCGCAGCCCGCCGCGTCGCACAGGGGAGCGCGGGTGCCCGCGGCGTAATCCACATAGCAAAGGAGATATCGGTCCTCCAGATTTACGAATTCATACATGCCCTGGCCGGTCTGCGTCAGCGGTATGTCCATATACCCCGACGGCAGCGCGGTGAGGGCATGCTCTCCATTCAGCAGCTGCTCCACAGCGTTCCCGCCGGTCTGGGGCGCGCTTTCGCTTGCCGGCGGGGCGGATGCGCCCTGCCCCGCCTCCTGCCCGGCGCAGCCCGCCAGCAATGCCGCCGCCAGCGCGGCGGCCAGCGCGCGTTTCATCTGTTTCATTCCAAACGGCCTCCTTTATTCCGGCAGAGCGCTTGCCGCCCCTGCCCTGATGCTGCCCTCATTGTAGCCTCTGCTTTTATCCAACTTGCAGCCGGGGTGTTTCCGGGGAAATTTTCTTATGAAAAAGAAGCCGCCTCCAGCAAAAAGGCCTCATGGGCGGCGCAGACCTGCAGCCGCAGCCGCCCCTGCTGTGAGCGCAGTTCCGTCGCCCCCGCCTGCGCCGTTTCGGTTTCTTCCCAATCAGGCAGCGTGTCCACCCCCAGCAGAGCGCGCCACTGGTCCAGCAGCGCCAGCGGGTCGGCGGGCGCGTCCACCGCCGCACCGTAAGCCGAAAGCCGCGCGGGCAGGCCGGTCACCGGCTCGGTGATGAGGTACACATCCCCCAGCCGCACCCGCACAAAGCCCATCTCGTCCTGCCAGGCCTGGCCCTGGCTGCTCTGCGCCAGCGCCTCGCCCACCATCTGCCTCGCTCCGTCGGGCAGGTTTTCCAGCGTCATCAGTTCCAGCAGGGTCTCCCGGGCATTTTCCGCCGCCGCGCCGGCCGCTTCCCCCTCAAGGGGTTCCCAGCCCTCGCCCCAGCCGCCCAGCAGGCTCTGCCGCTCGTAGAGCTGGCTCACAAAATCGTTCTCCCGCGCCGCCGCGCTCAACGCGAGGTCGGTGGCCGGGCGTGACCGGGGCTGGGCAAACAGCTCCCGGTCATAGCCCCGGCACACCATCCAGGGCAGGGCCATGCTGCCCGCCGCCAGCGCCAGCACAAAAAGCCAGAGCCCGGCGCTTTTCAGCCGTCGTCTCATCTCCCCGCCTCCTTCAGGTCAAACCGCACGGTGGTGCCTTTGCCCGCCTCGCTCTCGATGGCAAGCTCGCCGCCGTGGAGCCTGGCGATGCGGGCGCAGAGGGCAAGGCCGAAACCGCTGCCGTTCTGCGCCCGGGCGCGGGAGCGGTCCACCATATAAAAAGGCTCGGTCACCCGGGCCAGTTCTTCGGCGGGGATGCCCCGGCCCTTGTCCTTCACCGCCAGCGTCACCCGGCCTTCTTTGGCCTCGGCGGTCAGGGTCACCTTCCCGTCCGCCGGGTCGGCCCGCTCGGCATTGCTCACAAGGTTCTGCACCAGCGCCAGCACAAGATCCGGCTGGGCCAGCACCACAAGGTCCTCAAAGCCCTCGAACACCAGTTCCGTTTCCGCCCCGGGCGGGCGGCTGCGCCGCAGCCGCGCCTCCAGGGTTTTCAGTTCCAGCGGCTCCAGTTCCAGCGCGCCGGTGTGTTCCAGTTCCATGAACACCATCAGCTTCTGGCTCAGCGCTTCCAGCCGCTTTGTCTCGTGATAGATGTAATCCGCCGCTTTTTTGCGGCTTTCGGGCGGCAGCTCGCCGGAGCGCAGCAGCGAGGCGTAGCCCATCATGCTGGTGATGGGGGTCTTGAGCTCGTGGGTAAAGGCCGCCACAAAGTCGTCCCGCTGGCGCACTGAAAGGTCCAGCTGCTCCACCTTCTGCTGCACCGCCTGGGCCATGCGGTCGAAGCTGCGGCTCAAATCCGCCAGCTCGTCCTCCCCTTTCAGGGCCGTGCGCTCGTCGTAGGCCCCGGCGGCGATGCGCCGGGCCGCTTCCTCCAGCCGGGCCACCGGGCGGGTGAGCATCCGGCTCATGACCAGCACCAGCACCACCAGCGCGGCGAAAGCCGCCGCCTCCACCCGGGCGAAGCCCCACAGCAGCGCGTCCCGGGCCTCGAACAGGCCCGTCACGTCGTAGGCGTTCAGCACCCAGGCGCTTCCCGCCGCCTGCTCCACCTTGGTGGCGTACAGCTGGAACACCCCTTCCCCGGTGTCCAGATAGGTCACGGCGGTGTCCCCCGCCGCCAGCGCCGCCCGCTGGTCGGCGGCAGTGATAACCTCCGGCAGGCTGGACCAGACGGAAAACCCGCTGCCGTTGTAAAGGGCCATCCACTCGCCGCCGGTTCCGCCGTAGCTTTGCAGCCGCCGGCCGTACTCCTTCAGCAGGTCGGTATCATAGGGGCCGGCCCCTGCCTCGATCAACGCCATCTTCACGCCGTAGGCGTCCCGCTGGTGGTGGGCCTCGTTCTGCCGCTGGGCCGCCGCCAGCTGGCTGTCAAAGCTGCTGCGCACCAGCCAGGCCGCCCCCGCGTTCAGCACCACCGCCAGCAGCGCCAGCATGGCCAGCGCCAGCTTGTGGGAAAACTTCATTCACTCCGCCTCCAGCATGTACCCGATTTTATACACCGTGCGTATCTGTTTTTGCAGCCCCAGCTTCTTGCGCAGCCGCTGGATGTGCAGATCCAGGGTGCGGGTGTCGTCCTCGGCAATGTCGCCCCACACCCGTTCATAGATCACGTCCCGGTAAAGCGCCAGCCCCCGGTTGCGCACCAGCAGCAAAAACAGATCGAACTCCCGGGGCGTCAGCGCCACCGGCTCGCCCTCCCGCTTCACCGTGCGGCCCGCCGGGTCCACCTCCAGCCCGAACACCCGCACCGTGCCCAGCCGCCCGGTGCGGCGCAGCACCGCCTCCACCCGGGCGATCAGCTCCATCGGCTCAAAGGGCTTGACGATGTAGTCGTCCGCCCCCAGGCGCAGCCCCCGCACCCGGTCCGCCAGCGTTCCCTTCGCCGTGAGAAAGATCACCGGCGTGCCGGTGGTCGCCAGATATTCCATCAGCTCAAAGCCGCTCATCCCGGGCAGCATCACGTCCAGCAGCACCAGGTCGTAGCGCTCTTTTTCCAGCTTGTCCGCCGCCTCGCTGCCGCTCATCGCCGTCTCGCTTTTGTGCCCCGCCTGGGCCAGCGTCAATTGAATGAGGTCCGCGATGGCCGCTTCGTCGTCCACGATCAGGATATTTGCCATGATTTTCCCCCCCCTTTATCAAAAGTATGCCACGGTTGTATCCGGGGCGTATCCGCCCGAAAAAAAGTTTTCCTTCTCCCCTTGACAACTGTGTATACTGTGTATATACTGTATATGTCGGATATGTACAGTTCGGCAAATCCAAAGAAACGGAGAGCACTGATGGAGATCTACATCAGCAATTCCGGCACAAAACCCATTTACGAACAGATCACCGACCAGATCAAGGCCGCCATCCTCGCCGGCAAGCTGGCCCAGGGCGAAGCCCTGCCCAGCATCCGCTTTCTGGCGAAGGAGCTGGGCATCAGCGTCATCACCACCAAGCGGGCCTACGAAGACCTGGAGGCCGCGGGCTTCATCCACACGGTGCCCGGCAAGGGCAGCTTTGTGGCCGCCGCGGACCCGGAGCTTCACCGCGAGGCCACCCTCAAAAAGGTGGAGGAACTGCTGAGCCAGGCGCTGGACGCGGCGGCGGCGGGCGGCGTGACCCGTTCGGAGGTGCTGGAAACACTCAAACTGCTGTCAGAGGGAGAATGAACCATGGAAAACGCCATTGAGGTGCGCGGCCTGTGCAAGCGCTACCCCGACTTCCAGCTGCAAGACGTCAGCTTCACCGTGCCCGCCGGGAGCATCGTGGGCTTCATCGGCGAAAACGGCGCAGGCAAAACCACCACCATGCGGGCCATTCTGGGCACCCTGCGCCCGGACGGCGGCGAGATCGCCGTGCTGGGAAAGCCCGCGGGCCACACCAAAACGCTGGCTCAGGTGGGCGCCGTGTTCGAGGACGCCTTTTTCTACGAGGTGCTCAGCCCCGCCGAGGTGGGCAGCTGCCTTTCGTCCATCCAGCCCGGCTTTGACAAGGGGTACTACCGGCAGCTGCTGGCGGAGTTCGAGCTGCCCCCCGCCAAGAAGATGAAGGACTTCAGCCGGGGCATGCGGATGAAGCTGCGGCTGGCGGCGGCGCTGGCCCACCACCCCAAGCTGCTGCTGCTGGACGAAGCCACCAGCGGGCTGGACCCGGTGATGCGCGCCGAAATTCTGGACCTTTTGCGCCGCTTCATCCAGGACGAAGAGCACAGCGTGCTGCTGAGCAGCCACATCACCGCCGACCTGGAAAAGGCAGCGGACTACATCGTGTATATTCAGAAGGGCCGCATCCTCTTTGAAAAGGAGACGGACCTCTTGCTGGAAGAGTACGGCGTGCTGCGCGCCGGGGCCGAAGCGTTGGCCGCGCTGCCCGCCGGGCTGGTGGTGGCTTCGCGCGCCAACGCCTTCGGCCAGGCGGCCCTGGTGAAGGACCGCCGCGCCGCCGCGGCCCTTTTGCCGGGCGCGGTGCTGGATAAGCCCACCCTCGATGACATCATGCAGTTCTATTCGGAAAGGAGAAGCGTATGATCGGCCTTGTGAAAAAAGACCTGTTCCTTCTGCGGCGGGTCTACATGAAGAATTTCTTCCTTGTGCTGGCGCTCTACACCGCTCTCGGCATCGCGCTCAAGATGACCAGCTTCTTCACTCTTATGAGCTGGATGTACGGTTTTTATGTCCTCAGCCTGTTCAGCGTGGACAACGCCTGCCGCTGGGACTTCTACGCCGCCACCCTGCCGGTAAGCCGCAGAACGGTGGTGACCGCCAAGTTCCTGCTGCTGGGCCTCTGCGTGGCCGCCGGCCAGGTCTACAGCCTGGTGATGGCCCCGGTGGCGTATCTGGTGGTGGGCGTCCCCCTCATGGAAAGCGTCCTGACAAGCCTGCTGGCGACCTTGGTCCTGGTGGTCTACTTTGCGGTGATGCTGCCCCTCACCTACGCCTTCGGGCCGGATAAGGCCCGAAGCGCCATGCTGCTGGCCCTGGTGGTCGTCGGCGGCGGCATCTTCGCTGCCGCGAGCCTGGGCGATGCGGGCGGTTTGTTAACGGCCATGTTCGGCTGGATGGAAACGAGCCTTGTTCCCGGCATCGGGGTCCTTGCCGGCGCGGCGGCGGCGGTCTGCCTCGTCTGCTGGCTGATCAGCTGCCGCATCTACGAGAAAAAGGAGT
>NZ_CALXHK010000031.1:0-29166 GCF_944388085.1 Candidatus Allofournierella excrementigallinarum
TAGTATAGACACACCAAGGAGAGAACACCAAGGTCTAGAAACCGGCGGGTAGGAAACGAAGAAACGTGGCCCCCGGGAAGGAAAGGAGCGCAGGGCCATCATGGTAAAAGAAGAACCCAAGCAGTTTGGGCAGGGTGGGTCCTGCCGCTGACGATCCAGATCGCTCACAACACCAAAAGATGCTTTCTTTTCAAGAGGACCAGAGACAAGAGCGGTTTATCTGGCACATGATCGTTCAAATAGCGTACAGAGCCCACGACCTGCCGGCATGAATTTTTAGATAGATGAAGCAGTGAACAACGGATCGACGCGCTTAGAAAGCGCAAAAAACATCCGAACTTCCAAAACTTCCATCCGTTTAAAAACTCATTACCCGCGGGCGTTTTTTCTATATGAAAAGCGGCCTGCACGTCGAATTATAGACAGCCTTGAAACGTCCGCCGTGAAAACGCGGATGTCTCATACACACACCGGTGTGAGAAGGGTCTGTAAAAAGACGACACTACAAAAACACGGAGGTTTCAACTCCAATGTACTAACCATGAAAGGGAACGTCCCCTTTTGAAACGTACGAAGAACGAAAGCGGATACAACAGCGCGCGAAATGGCAAGATCGAGCCGCGAGCGTCCAGGTAAGGCAAAGCAGGAAGGTTTTCAATGGGGCCGATGGGCCGCGTGAGAACATGCTTTGAGGAATGGAACAGCAAACGGCGGGAAACCAGGTTCCGAGTTTTGTTTTCAAACACCAAAAGATCGAAAGGCGCGGTTGACAGCAAGTTTTGATCCAATGGCGCCAAACAGGACCCCGATTTTATCCACAAGGCAAACTGATAAAACGCCTTTCGAAACGAACGTTGCATCAAAACCAAGAGAGGGATACCCCAATGTGGTAACATCGTTTGCTCCAAACTGATGTACAGGCGATGTGAAGCTACAAAGCCTGCATAAAAGGATTTCCAGATAGAAAGCGCGATGAACATGAAAAAATTTCTGTTTGAACGTTTGAAATCCGGGAAATGAGAGGGCAGACCAATGTACTGAATCGTTTTCCGGGGCGCCGTGTCCGGCGCCCCGGTTTTTTTGCGCCCTTTTGCAGGGCGCGACGCTCAGTGCCCATCCTCGTCCAGGAAAGGCTTCACCAGCCGCTCAAAAATGACGTCCTCCCGCATCAGCGCCAGCCCCTGCGTTTCATCCCCCAGCACCAGCAGCCGGTCGCCGGGGTCGATGCCGAAAATTTTGCGGGCTGCGGCGGGCAGGACGATCTGCCCTTTCTCCCCCACGGCGACCACCCCGAAAATGTGCTTGCCCCGGGGCGGCGGGCTCAGGCCCTCCACTGTGCTCTCGTAATTCACCAGATCGTCCAGCGTCACCCCGAACACCTCCGCCAGGGCGGCGGCCCGCTCCAGATCCGGCGCGGACTCGCCGCTCTCCCACTTGGAGAGGGTCTGGCGGGAGACGTTCACCTTTTCCGCCAGTTCCTCCTGCGAGAGGCCGTTCAGTTTGCGCAGCTGGCAAAGATTATCCCGAAACATGGCGTTTCTCCTTTCGCTTGCCCAAAACGCACCAGCGCAGCACCGGCGTTTTGGAGATGAGGGCGTTCAAACCGTACCCGCCGCCGAAGGCCGCCGCTGCCGCCAGCAGATAGCAGACCACGGCGGGCAGGTGCAAAAACCGGTCCATGGCCCAGGCAACGGCGGCCAGGGGCAGGTAGTGAAGCACATACAGCCCGAAACTGCGCTGCCCCAGCCAGGCGGCCAGAGGGCCCGTTCTGTCGCCCCAGCGCTTCATGGCAGCGAAGGCCGCCAGCACCACCGCCCAGGCAAAGGCGATGGCCAGCGGGCAGTTCACCGCCGGTGGCGCGGCGTAATTCTGCCCGAACCAGCGCAGGGTGTAGGCCGTGCCCAGCGCCAGCGCCGCGGCGCAGAAGGGCAGGGGATGAGCGGCAAGACGCTCCACTACTTCCTCGTGGGCAAAGGCGAAATAGCCCAGCATGAAGGCGAACGCGTAGATGCCGAAGCGGTAGACCGCGATGTAAGGGGCATTCAGCACCTGCGCCGCGGCCCAGAGGGGCAGGCCCAGCGCCGTCAGGGCGAGGGGGCCAAGCCGCCCGCAGACGCGGTAGAGGCGGCCCCGTTCAAACCGGCGCAGCAGGACCAGCGCCATGGAAAAAAGCCAGAGCATCTGGGCAAACCACAAAACGCCGCAGCCGGACGCCGCCATGATGAGCCAGAGCACCGGGGCGGGCAGGGGCGGCAGGGTGTCAAAGGCCCCGGCCAGCGCCATATTGAAGCCGCCCAGCACCCACTGAAAGACCAGAAGCCCCAGGGTGGAGGGCACCAGCAGCTTTTCGGTGCGGCGGGCGGCAAAGGCCTTTGGCGGCTGCCGCTCCAGCGCAAGACGGGCGCTCGCGCCAGACACCACAAACAGCAGCACCATGAACCAGGGGTAGAGCAGGTACTGCACCGCATCCTGGGGCTGCACCGGGGCAAAAGGCCCCGCCACCCCGGCGGTGATGACGCCGTTGTACATATAGATGACGTGATAGAGCACCACCAGCAGAACGGTGGCCCAGCGAAGATTGTCCAGATAGTGCCGGCGCATATGTTTTCCCGCCTTTGCAAAAGATTTTAACACATTCTATCACGGCCTTCCAGCCGCTTCCACCAACCAAACGCGGCACAAAAGCGGCCGCCGTGTTAAAAATCGTGGCGCACGGGCGGGCTTTGCTGCCCTGCCGGGTTTTGCTTGACTTTGACACCCCCGCCCTTATAATTAAAGGTGTGTACGCCCCGCCGAACGCGGCGCGGGCGGCTGTTTTTGCGCGCCGCGCATGTCAAAAGCAACACCACCGCCCGCCGGGCGAAGAAGCATCAGAGAGGCAACGCCATGAACCAGACATCCGCCGCGCCCCACCCCGTTTTGGGGGTGCTGGGCGGCATCGGGCCGATGAGCACCGTCTATTTCTATGAGATGATCACCGCCCACACCAAGGCCGAAAAGGACCAGGACCACCTGGACATCGTCATCAGCAGCCGGGCCACCACCCCGGACCGCAGCGCCTACATCCTGGGCGAGAGCAACGACGACCCCTTCTCGGTGATGGAGCGGGACGCCGAAATGCTGGTGCGCTACGGCGCCACCGTGCTGGCCATCCCCTGCAACACCGCCCACTATTTCTATGACCGGCTGCAGCGCAGCCTGCCGGTGCCGGTGCTGAACATGATCCAGCTCACCGTGCGCGCCGCCAAGGCGGGCGGCTGCCGGAAGCTGGGCATCCTGGCCACCAGCGGCACGGTGGCCAGCTGTTCCTACCAGCGCATGTGCGCGGCGGAGGGAATCGGCTGCGCCGTGCCCAGCGAGGCCGACCAGGCCGCGCTGATGGACACCATCATCTACGGCCAGATCAAGAGCGGCAAGCCGGTGGACCTGGAACTCTTCGGCCGCATCGCCGGCGGCCTCAAGGCACAAGGGTGCCAGAGGGCGGTGCTGGGCTGCACCGAACTTTCCCTCATCAAGCGGGACTACGGTTTGGACGACTTTTTCATCGACAGCACCGAGGTGCTGGCCAAAGCCACCATCGAGGCCTGCGGCAAGACCCCTGTGGGCTTTGATTTCTGAACCGGAGGGGAGGCGTTCTTTTGTGACGGAGCTGAAAAAAACATGCAGCTGCTGCACACGGGCGATCTGTACGTCTGCAACTCGCCGGAGATGTTCCGGCTGCAGATGGAGCGCCGGGCGCTCATCTGGCAGTACAACCAGATGGACCCCCGGGACATGGACGGCCGCGCCGCCCTGCTGCCCCGTATCTTTGCCGAGGTGGGGGAGGGCTGCTTCATCGAGGCGCCCTTCAACGCCAACTGGGGGTGCTTTACCCACCTGGGCAAAAACGTCTACGCCAACTTCAACCTCACCCTCACCGACGACACCCACATCCACATCGGCGACGATGTGATGATCGGCCCCAATGTGACCATCGCGGCGGCCGCCCATCCCCTGCACCCGGCGCTGCGGCGCAAGGGGCTGCAATACAACAAGCCCGTCACCATCGGCGCGGGCGTGTGGGTGGGCGCGGGCAGCGTCATCCTGCCGGGCGTTGCCATCGGGGAGAACGCCGTCATCGGCGCGGGCAGCATCGTCACCAAAGACATCCCGGCGAACGTGGTGGCTGTGGGCAGCCCCTGCCGGGTGGTGCGCCCCATCGGCGAAGAGGACAAGCGCGCCTACGACCATGGCCGGCCCGTCCCGCCCGAATTCTTGTGATCCCGCGGCCGTTTCATTCGCGGCCGCGTTATGAAAGGAAGTAAGACCCATGAAGCAGCAAGACACCTATTACATCACCACCCCCATCTACTACCCCAGCGACAAGCTGCACATCGGCCACAGCTACACCACCGTGGCCTGCGACGCGCTGGCCCGCTTCAAGCGGATGCAGGGCAAAAAGGTGATGTTCCTCACCGGCACCGACGAGCACGGCCAGAAAATTCAGGACAAGGCCGCCGCCGCAGGCGTGACCCCCAAGCAGTATGTGGACAACATCGTGGAGGGCGCGGGCGGCGTGAAGGACCTGTGGAAGCTGATGAACATCAGCTACGACCGGTTCATCCGCACCACCGACGACTGCCACATCGCCAGCTGCCAGAAGATCTTCCAGAAGCTGTATGACCAGGGCGACATCTACAAGGGCGTCTACAAGGGCCATTACTGCAAGCCCTGCGAGAGCTTCTGGACCGACAGCCAGCTGAAGGAAGGCAAGTGCCCCGACTGCGGCGGCGAGGTCTATGAGGCCGAGGAGGAGGCTTACTTCTTCAAAACCGGCAAATACGCCCCCCGGCTGCTGAAATACTACGAGGACCACCCCGCCTTCATCCAGCCCGAGACCCGCAAGAACGAGATGATCGCCTTCATCAACCAGGGCCTGCAGGACACCTGCGTCTCCCGCACCTCGGTCTCCTGGGGCATCCCCGTCCCCTTCGACCCGGGGCACACCATGTATGTGTGGGTGGACGCGCTTTCCAACTACATCTCCGCTTTGGGCTACGGCAACGATCAGTACAGCGACTACGACGCCTTCTGGCCCGCCGACCTGCATATGGTGGGCAAGGAGATTTTGCGCTTCCACACCATCCTCTGGCCCGCCATGCTGATGGCGCTGGACCTGCCCCTGCCCGAGCGGGTGTTCGGCCACGGGTGGCTTTTGCTGGACGGCGGCAAGATGAGCAAGTCCAAGGGCAACGTGGTGGACCCGGCGGTGCTCTGCGAGCGCTACAGCGTGGACGCCATCCGCTACTTCCTGCTGCGGGAGATCCCCTTCGGCAACGACGGCGTGTTCTCCAACGAGGCCCTCATCGCCCGCATCAACTCGGACCTTGCCAACGACCTGGGCAACCTGCTCAGCCGCACGGTGGCCATGGCGGAAAAATACTTCGGCGGCGCCCTGCCCGCCCAGCGCCAGAGCGGCGAGTTCGACGGCGACCTCATCAAGACGGTGAGCGAGATGCCCGCCAAGGTGGCCGCCTGCATGGACGACCTGCTCATCCCCCAGGCCCTGCAGGAGGTGTTCCGGGCCATCCAGCGGGCCAACAAGTACATCGACGAGACCGCGCCCTGGGCCCTTGCCAAGGACGAGGCGAACCGCGGCCGGCTGGCCATGGTGCTGTATAACCTGTGCGAGGCGCTGCGCTTTGCCACCGTGCTGCTGGCGCCCTTCCTGCCCGACACCGCCGACAAGATGGCCGCCCAGCTGGGCCTTTCCGACGCCGACCGCGCCTGGAACGACCTGCGCTTTGGCGGCAAGGCGGACTACACCGTGCACAAGGGCGGCGCCCTCTTCCCCCGCATCGACGCGGCGAAGGAGCTGGCGGAGCTGGCCGCGGCCCAGGAGGCAAAGCTGAAAGCCGCCGAACAGGCCGCCGAAAAAGCCGACAAGGCCCCCGCCGCCCGGCCCGCGGCGGCGGAGGACATCCAGCATCAGCCCGAGATCCCCTTTGACGACTTCTGCAAGGTGGAGATGCGGGTGGCCCAGGTGCTCACCTGCGAGGCCCTGCCCGAAAGCCGCAAGCTGCTGAAGATGACCCTGTTCGACGGCGAGCGTGAGCGCACCATCCTCTCCGGCATCGCCAAGTGGTACAAGCCGGAAGACCTCGTCGGCCGCAAGGTGGGCATCGTGGCGAACCTCGCCCCCCGCCCGATGATGAAGGGCAAGTATGTGAGCGAGGGCATGGTGATGGCCGCCGACATGCCGGACGGCGGCGCTTCGGTGGTCTTCTTCCCCGACGACGTGCTGCCCGGCAGCGCCATCCACTGATGGCCGGCCCCATCTTCGACAGCCACGCCCACTACCAGAGCCGCCAGTTCGACGGCGACCGCGCGGCCCTTTTGCAGAGCCTGCCCGCCGCCGGGGTGGCGGGGGTGGTGGAGTGCGCCACCGATTTTGCCACCAGCAAGGGCGCGCTGGAACTGGCCGCCGCATGGCCCTTTGTGTGGGCGGCGCTGGGCATCCACCCGGAGAGCCTCATCGAGGCGGACGCCTCCACCAACACCGAGTTTTCCGGCGACTGGAAGGCGGAACTGGCCGCCATCGCCCCGCTGCTGAGCGAAAAAAAGGCGGTGGCGGTGGGGGAGATCGGCCTCGACTACCACTGGCCGGTGCCCAAGGACGCCCAGCTGGAACTGTTTGAGGCCCAGATACGCCTGGCGCTGGAGCTGGACAAGCCCGTCATCGTCCACGACCGCGAGGCCCACGCCGACACCTACGCCCTGCTCAAAAAATACCACCCCAAAGGGGTGCTGCACTGCTTTTCCGGCTCGGCGGAGGACGCCGCCTGGCTCACCGCGCAAGGGCTGTACATCGGCTTTGGGGGCGCGGCCACCTTCAAAGGGGCCAAGCGGGCGGTGAAGGCCGCCGCGGCGGTGCCCGCCGACAAGCTGCTGCTGGAGACCGACTGCCCCTACATGGCTCCCGAGCCCTGCCGGGGCCGCCGGTGCGACTCCTCCCTCATCGCCCACACCGCCGCCTTTTTGGCCGGCGTGCGGGGGGAGACGCCGGAGCAGCTGCTGGAAACTGCCTGCCAGAACGCCCGGGCCCTCTTTGGCCTGGGCTGAACCAAAACAAATTGTAAGGAGAGAATCACCCATGAAAGCACGTCTTCCCAAACGCCACGAGTATGTCATCAGCTTCCCCGAAGGCGCCGACGCCGCCCGCAACGACGAAGCCTGGGACAAGCTGAACCAGATTTTGGAGGACTACAAGAAGGCCCACAACGGAAACAGCGTCTACGAGCCCACCTTCATCCAGGACACCGAGGAGCAGGTGAAGGCCCTGCAGGCGGAGTACGGCTTCGAATACACCATCGAGGAAAAGTAAGTTTTCATACAAAAAGCCCCTTCCCGCAACGGGAAGGGGCTTTGTTCGTTTGTGGGTTCACAGCAGCGTCTGGCCGTTCACTTCCAGCCGGAAGGAAAGCCCGAAATATTCCGCCGCCTTGCGGCACAAAAGCATCCGCTCCAAGAAGATCTCGAAATAATCCATCACCGGGCAGACGGTGGTGTCCAGCTGGATGAGCAGGGTCAGGGTCTTGCGCTCCTTGTCCAGCTCCAGGTCCGAGCGCTCCACCGCCCAGTTCACCCGGTCGTGGATGTCGAAGCGGATGGTGTCGCGGCCCCGCACCCGGCTGCGGCGCACGTCGGTCTTGTCCGCAAGGATGAGCGCCGCCGCCACCCCGTTCACCGGGAAGGCGGTGCCCTCGTCGTGGTTGCCGATGGCCGTCACCACCAGCGCCGTGTCGGCGGGGGGCATGCCCATCTTGTCCAGGATGCGGAAGGCCATCACCGCGCCGCTCTGGGCGTGGTCCACCCGGTTCACCAGGTTGCCGATGTCGTGCATGTAGCCGGCGATGCGGGCCAGCTCCACCGTGCGCTCGTCCGCCCCCAGCTCTTCCAGCAGATGGCTGGCCACCGCCGCGCAGCGGGTCACGTGGGCAAAGGAGTGCTCGGTGAAGCCCAGGGCGATGAGCGAGGCGTCCGCCTGCTGGATGTAGGTGTTGATCTCGGCGCTGTGGCGCACCATTTCATAGGTCACGGGCAGGCTGGACATGGGTCCCTCCGTTCATTGTTTGTTTTTACAGCGTGGGCTTGAAGGTGACGAACTGGCGCAGCGGGCTGCCGATCAGCGGGCGGCACCACTCCACAAAGGCGTCGGTGACGTCGCAGCCGTCGGCGCTGATGTATTCGTCGGGCATTTTGCGCTCGTGCAGCATCACCTGCTCCACCGGGATGAGGAAGGTCTCCACCCGGTACACCGGGCCGGGCGCCCGGCGCAGGCCCACCATCACGCCGTTTTCGCCGGCCAGGGCGGCGCGGGCGGCCTCGCCGCCCACCAGCACCGCCTCGTCCCGGTCGGTCTCGGACTGGAAGGCGATGGAGGCGCGGTTGCTGATGCCGGGCTTTTCACTGCGGGCCTTGATGCCCAGCTTCTTGATGACCAGGTTGGCCAGGTGGGCGCTCACGTCGCCATAGTAGGTGGCGCGGCCCACCTGGAAGATGGGCTCCACGATGGGCTTGCCGTCGAGGCCGGTGAGGCCCTCGCTGGCCACCACGACCACGCCGCCCTTTTTGCGGTAAAGGTCGCCCACCTTCTCCAGGAATTCCTCCTCGTTGAAGGGGCGCTCGGGCAGATAGATGAGGTCGGGGCCGTCGCCGCTGCCGGTGCGGGCCAAAGCGCTGGCGGCGGTGACCCAGCCGGCGTTGCGGCCCATGGCCTCGATGACCGACACATGGATGGGCAGGCTGCGCACGTCCTGGCTGATCTCGCTGGTGACGCCCGCGATGAACCGGGCCGCCGAGCCGAAGCCGGGGGCGTGGTCGGTCACGGCGATGTCGTTGTCCACCGTTTTGGGGATGCCCACCACCCGCACGTCCACGCCGGCGGCCACGCAGGCTTTGAACAGCTTGCCGCAGGCGTCCATGCTGCCGTTGCCGCCGTTGAACAGCACCCAGCGGATGTTGTGCCTGCGGCAGATCTCGGCCATGGCGGCGTAGTGCTCAGGCTCCAGCGCGTCGCGGCTGGTGCCGATGGCGGAGGCGGGGGTCTGCAGCAGCAGCTTCAGGCGCTCCTCCGGCACGGCGGACAGATCGCAGAAGTTCTCCTTCAGCATGCCGCCGGTGCCGCCCACCGCGCCCAGCACCTTTTCCACTTCCGGGTGCTTTTTGGCCTCGGTCACCGCGCCGTACAGCGAGGAGTTGATCACGGCGGTGGGCGCGCCGCCGTGAACGATCAGAAGGTTGCCTTGTTTCATGGTGGTCTTTCCTTTCTGTGTACCTTTTTATTATAGGCCCCGGCGAAGGGGATGTAAAACAAGAAGTTTGTAAAATCCGCGGCGGGCGTTGCGCATCCCGCCGGCGGCTGGTATAATATCTTTTACGCGGGCCCAGCGCCCGCCAGAGCAACTTAGGATTTTAGGCTCGCCGCCCTTTTTGAAAAAGGGGCGGTCACACCGCCGGGAGCTGGCAGGGCCGGGCGGTCAAAATCTAACTGCCGGAGTGTGTAATCATGTCAACGCGAAAACTCGTCCGCTGCGGCCTTGTGGCCGCCCTCTACGTGGTGCTGTGCATGGCGCTGCAGCCCCTCTCCTTCGGCGCGGTGCAGGTCCGCTTTGCCGAGGCGCTGGTGCTGCTGCCGGTGTTCGGCGCGGAGTACATCGCCGCCGCCGTGCTGGGGTGCTTTCTGTCGAACCTTTTGGGCTCGGTGCTGCCGGACGTCGTCTTCGGCACCCTGGCCACCCTGCTGGCCTGCCTTGTGACCTACAAAGTGCGCAATTTCCGGGTGCGGGGCCTGGCCCTGCCCGCGGCGCTGCCCCCCATCCTGTTCAACGCCCTCATCGTGGGGCCGGAGATCGCCGTCTTCTTTTCCGACACCCCCGCCACCCTGCCGCTGATGGCCTGGAACGGGTTCACCGTGGCCCTGGGCGAAGCGGTGGCCTGCGGCGTGCTGGGCGTGGCGCTGGTGAAGCTCATTGAATCCAACCCCGCCCTGCGCAAACTGTTCGTGGAATAACCCTTTTCACCAAAGGAGGCCCGCCATGAAACCCCTCTGCGTCATCTGGGACTGGAACGGCACCCTGCTGGACGACCTTCAGCTGTGTCTCGGCCTGCTGAACGAGCTGCTGGAACAAAACGGCAGCCCCAACCGCTACGACCTTGCCGCCTACCGGGAGATCTTCGGGTTCCCGGTGGTGGACTATTACCGGCGGGCGGGCTTCGACTTTGAAGCGCGCAGCTTCGAGGCGCTGGCGGCGGACTATGTGGCCCGCTATGACCCCGCGAGCTTTGCCTGCTCTTTGTGCCCCGGCGCGGCCGATGCTCTGGCCGCGCTGAGATCCGCCGGGGTGCGGCAGGTCGTCCTCTCGGCCAGCGAGCAGACGCTGCTGAACGCGCAGGCCGGGCATCTGGGCGTGGCAGGATACTTCGACGAGCTGCTGGGCCAGGCCGACCACTACGCCCACGGCAAACTTGCGGTGGGCAAGGCGTGGATGGCCCGCCAAAGCTTCGACCCCGCCCAGGCGGTGCTGGTGGGGGACACCCTCCACGACGCCCAGGTGGCGGCGGGCCTTGGCACAAAATGCGTGCTCTGCGCCGCCGGGCACCAGAGCCGGGAGCGGCTGCTCGCGGCGGGGGCGCCGGTCATCGGCACGCTGAAGGAGCTGCCGGCGCTGCTGGGCCTTTGAAGATCCATTTTTAATAATACCAGCCTTCAGGCAGAAAATAAAGGTGGAAATTTCCTCATACGGAAATTCCACCTTTTTTGTAATAAAAAGATTCAAAGCTCGATGCGGTACCGGCGGGTGACGCGGGGCCTGCCGTCGATGACGCCGTCCAGCTTGTCCAGCAGAACGCCGCCGTTCTTTTCAATGACCCGGGCGGAGCCGGTGTTGCCGTCGACGCAGGTCAGCAGCACCCAGGGAAGGGCCAGCTGCCCGCGGGCGTAGTCCAGCGCGCCCGCCAGCAGCTTCGTGCCCAGCCCCTGCCCCCGCGCTCGCAAGCCCTTTTTACGCAACGAAGAAGAACACCGCGGCGAAGTGGCAGGCGCTGCCCGCCAGGATGAACAGGTGGAACAATTCGTGGAAGCCCCAGCGCGCGCTCAGGTTGGGCCGCTTGAGCAGGTAGAGCACCGCCCCCAGCGAGTAGCACACGCCGCCGGCGGCCACAAGGCCCAGGCACCCCGCGGGCATGGCCGCGAAGGCGGGCAGGTCCACCACGATGGCCCAGCCCAGGGCCAGATACAAAAGGGTGCCCAGCCAGCGGGGCGCGTCCAGCCACAAAAGTTTCAGCAGGATGCCCGCCGCCGCCATCGTCCACATGGCTCCCAGGAACAATGGCAGCTTGGCCGGGTCCATGAATTTGATGCACAGCGGGGTGTAGCTGCCGGCGATGAGCACATAGATCATGGCGTGGTCCAGCTTGCGCAGCCGCCGCACCTTGGCCGCCGCCCCCAGGGCGTAGTGGTAGATGCTGCTGGCGGAATAGAGCGCCACCAGCGACAGGCCGAACAGCACCACGCCCGCCAGCACCGCGCCGCCCGCGCCGGTGTGCAGGCTGCGCGCCGCCAGGGCCAGGGTGCCCAGGGCGCTGGCCAGCGCCCCCCAGAAATGGGTGTAGCTGCTCACGGGTTCCCGCCCTTTTTCAAAATACCGGCTCATAACGCCACCTCCAAAACCATAATATATAGTTTTTAATATTACATGATATTATCATTATAGCCATATTGTTCCCCAAGAACAAGCCTTTGATGAAAATTCACAAAAAAGTTTCATTTGGCCTCCCCGCGCACCAAAGGGGCGGCCCGGCGGGCGGTGAAATGCCGCCCGTTCGGCTCCACCAGCGGGTTTTCGACCCCTGGCGGCGTTGACAGGCCCCGGCTTTGTGATGTACTATATAAAATAGCGCACTGTGGGTTTTCGTGTGCAGATTACCGGGCAAAGGGCCGCTTTTGCGCCCGCCCGTTCAGATCGTGAGTGATACTATGTCTTTGATCGACAAACTGTTCGGCTCCTTCTCCGACAAGGAGCTGAGGCGCATCCGCCCCATTGCCGACGCCGTGGCGGCCCTGGAGCCCGAGATGGCCGCAAAGACCGACGCCGAACTGCAGGCTATGACGCCCGCGTTGAAAGAGCGGCTGGCCAAGGGCGAAAGCCTGGACGACATCCTGCCCACCGCCTTCGCCGTCTGCCGCGAGGCCAGCTGGCGGGTGCTGGGCATGAAGCACTTCCCGGTGCAGATCATGGGCGGCATCGTGCTGCACCGCGCCTGCATCGCGGAGATGA
The DNA here is from genome assembly GCF_944388085.1 of Candidatus Allofournierella excrementigallinarum. Classification (NCBI taxonomy): domain Bacteria; kingdom Bacillati; phylum Bacillota; class Clostridia; order Eubacteriales; family Oscillospiraceae; genus Allofournierella; species Candidatus Allofournierella excrementigallinarum. The sequence continues at coordinate 12,318 of NZ_CALXHK010000031.1, forward strand.
GCACCGGCGAAGGCAAGACCCTGGTGGCCACCCTGCCGGTCTACCTGAACGCCCTCACCGGCAAAGGCGTGCACGTGGTCACCGTGAACGACTATCTGGCCCGCCGCGACTCCGAGTGGATGGGCAAGCTCTACCGCTGGCTGGGCCTGTCGGTGGGCCTGATTGTTCAGGGCATCACCAACGAGCAGCGCCACGCCGCCTACAACGCCGACATCACCTACGGCACCAACAACGAGTTCGGCTTTGACTACCTGCGGGACAACATGGTGGTTTATAAAGAGAACATGGTGCAGCGGGGGCATTACTATGCCATCGTGGACGAGGTGGACTCCATCCTCATCGACGAGGCCCGCACCCCCCTCATCATCAGCGGCAGGGGCGACGATTCCTCCAGCCTTTACCAGCAGGCGGACGCCTTCGCCCGCACCCTCAAGATGAGCAAGGTGGTGGAGCTGGACGAGAAAGAGGACCAGGACGCCCAGGTGGACGGCGATTATGTGGTGGACGAAAAGCACAAGACCGCCACCCTCACCGAGAGCGGCATCAAGAAGGCGGAGGCCTACTTCCATGTGGAGAACCTGGCCGACGGCGCCAACATGACCCTGGCCCACCACATCAACCAGGCCATCAAGGCCCGGGGCGTGATGAAGCGGGACATCGACTATGTGGTGCGGGACGGCGAGGTCATCATCGTGGACGAGTTCACCGGCCGCCTGATGATCGGCCGGCGCTACAACGAGGGCCTGCACCAGGCCATCGAGGCCAAAGAGGGCGTGCAGGTGGCCGCCGAAAGCAAGACCCTGGCCACCATCACCTTCCAGAACTATTTCCGCATGTATGAAAAGCTGGCGGGCATGACCGGCACCGCCAGCACCGAGGCGGACGAGTTCAGCGAAATTTACGGCCTGAACATCGTCACCGTGCCCACCAACAAGCCCTGCCAGCGGCAGGACCTGGCAGACAGCGTCTACAAGACCGTCAGCGGCAAGTACGACGCGGTGGTGCAGCAGGTGCTGGAATGCCACGCCAAGGGCCAGCCCGTGCTGGTGGGCACCGTGAGCATTGAAAAGAGCGAGACCCTCAGCAAGCTGCTGGCCCGCAAGGGCGTCAAGCACAACGTGCTGAACGCCAAGAACCACGAGAAGGAAGCCGAGATCGTGGCCCAGGCGGGCAAGAAGAACGCGGTGACCATCGCCACCAACATGGCGGGCCGCGGCACCGACATCATGCTGGGCGGCAACGCCGAATACATGGCCAAGGCCGCCCTGCGCAAGGAGGGCTATGCCGAAGAGCTCATCGCCGAGGCGGACGGCCACGCCGACACCGACAACGAGGAGATTTTGGCCATCCGCGCCCGCTACGAGGAGCTGCTGAAAAAGCACAAGGCGGAGATCAGCGCCGAGGCCGAGGAAGTGCGCGCCGCCGGCGGCCTGTTCATCATCGGCACCGAGCGGCACGAGAGCCGCCGCATCGACAACCAGCTGCGCGGCCGTTCCGGCCGCCAGGGCGACCCCGGCGCTTCCCGCTTCTTCCTCAGCCTGGAGGACGACCTGATGCGCCTGTTCGGCGGCGAGCGGGTGCAGAACCTGATGAACACCCTGGGCCTCGAGGACGACATGCCCATCGAGAACCGCATGCTCACCGGCACCATCGAGAGCGCCCAGAAGAAGTTGGAAGCCCAGAACTTCGGCATCCGCAAAAACGTGCTGCAGTTCGACGACGTGATGAACAAGCAGCGCGAGATCATCTACGGCCAGCGCCGCAAGGTGCTCAACGGCGAGGACCTGTCCGCCACCGTGCGCACCATGATGGACGAGAACATCGCCGCCAGCGTGGAGAGCTTCTGCGCCGGCGAAAACCCCGCCGACTGGGACCTGGCCGCTCTGCGCCGCCACTACCAGGGCTGGCTGACCCGCCCCACCGACTTTGTTTACCCCGAAGCGGAGCTGAAGGGCCTCTCCCGCGAGAAGGTGGCCCAGACGCTGCAGGAGCGGGGCGCCGCCATCCTGGACGCCAAGGAAAAGCAGTACGGCTCGCCGGTGATGCGCGAGCTGGAGCGGGTGTGCCTCTTGCGCAACGTGGACACCAAGTGGATGGAGCACATCGACAACATGGACCAGCTGCGCCAGGGCATCTACCTGCGCAGCTACGGCCAGCGGGACCCGGTGGTGGAATACCGCATCGAGGGCTTCGAGATGTTCGACGCCATGGTGGACAGCATCCGCGAAGACACCGTGCGCATGCTGCTGACGGTGCAGCTGCGCACCGAGCAGCCGGTGCAGCGCACCCAGGTGGCCAAACCCACCGGCGACGCCGCCACCCCCGGCAAGGGCACGGTGAACACCGGCAGGAACGGCCCGGCCAAGGCCGTGCGCATCGGCCGCAACGACCCCTGCCCCTGCGGCAGCGGCCTCAAGTGGAAAAAGTGCACCTGCAAAGAATACCACCCCGACCTGTAAGATAGAAACGAAAAGGGCGGGCGCCGGCAACGACCGGCGCCCGCCCTTTTGCTGTCGGTACATAAATTCCCCCGCGGCGGGAGAAACTGCAAACAGAATGTTTTTTGCGCAGCGGGAGGAGGAAGCTGGTTTGAAGATAACGATGGAAGAATATGGCAGGCTGGTGGCGGGGGCCAGCCCCCGCTCCAAGCTGCTCAAAGACTGCCTGTGGGCCTTTTTGGTGGGCGGCGGCATCTGCCTTGCGGGCGAGGCGCTGCGCCGTGCCTACATGGCGGCGGGCTTTGTGCGCAGCGACGCGGGCTGCATGACCAGCGTCACCCTCATCGCGCTTTCCGCCGTCGCCACCGCCCTGGGCTGGTATCAAAAGCTGGCCGCGCAGGCCGGGGCGGGCACGCTGGTGCCCATCACCGGCTTTGCCAATGCGGTGGTCAGCCAGGCCATCGAGGCCCGATGCGAGGGTTACGTCACTGGCGTGGGGGCCAAGATGTTCCAGATCGCCGGCCCGGTCATCGTCTACGGCGTGCTGGCCGGCACCGCCTGGGGGGCGCTGTATTACTTCCTGCGCCCCTTCATTTAAAGGGGGCGGGCTGATGCGCAAAGGCGACACCATTCTTTTTGACGCGCCGCCGGTCATTCTGGCCCAGGGGGCCGTGGGCGGCAAAAAGGAAGGGGAGGGCCCGATGGCGGCCCAGTTCGACCTGCTGTTCCCCGAGAACAGCCTGGGCGAGGCCACCTGGGAGCAGGCGGAAAGCCGCCTGCAGCAGCACTGCCTGGACCTTGTGCTGCAAAAGGCCCGGCTGCCTTTAGAGCGCCTGAGCCTGGTGCTGGGGGGCGATCTGCAGAACCAGTGCACCGCCACCGCTTACCACATGAGCCGCGCCGACGTGCCCTTTGCCGGGCTGTACGGCGCGTGCAGCACCATGGCCGAAGCGCTGGGGCTGGCGGCCTGCCTCGCGGCGGGTGGCTGCGTGGAGGTGGCGGCGGCGCTGGCCAGCAGCCACTTCTGCGCGGCGGAGCGGCAGTTCCGCACCCCTCTGAGCTACGGCGGCAAGCGCACCCCCACCGCTCAGTGGACGGCCACCGCCGCGGGCTGCTGCCTGGTGGCCCCCCGGGGCGCGGGGCCCCGGGTGCGCTCGGTCACCTTCGGCCGCGTGCGGGACTGGGCCGTCGCCGACCTGACCAACATGGGTGGCGCCATGGCCCCTGCCGCCGCCGAGACCATCCTGCGCCACTGCGCCGACACCGGCCGCACCCCCGCGGATTTCGACGCCGTCTACACCGGCGACCTGGGGCTGGTGGGCAGCCGCCTGCTGGCCCAGCTGCTGGAGGCGGAGGGGCTGGAAATAAAAAACCACACCGACTGCGGCCTGGAAATCTACGACATCCACAAACAGGACGTGCAGGCCGGGGGCAGCGGGGCGGGCTGCTCGGCGGCGGTGCTCTGCGCCCGGGTGCTGCCCGCTTTGCGCAAGGGGGAAATGCGCCGGGTGCTGTTCCTCTCCACCGGGGCGCTGATGAGCCAGATCACCAGCCAACAGGGCATGAGCATCCCCGGCGTGGCCCATCTGGTGGAACTTGTGAGCGAGGAGGCGGAAATATGACCTATCTTTGGGCGTTTGTGGTGGGCGGCCTCATCTGCGTGGCGGGGCAGCTGCTCATCGACCTGACCAGCATCACCCCCGCCCGGGTGCTGGTGACCTATGTGGTGGCGGGCGTTGTGCTCAGCGCCTTGGGCCTTTACGACCCGCTGGCCCAGTTTGCCGGCGCGGGGGCCAGCGTGCCGCTGCTGGGCTTTGGGCACCTGCTGGCCCAGGGCGTGGTGGACGCGGTGGAAAAAAGCGGCCTTTTGGGCGCGCTCTGCGGCGGCTTTTCCGCCGCTGCCGCCGGGGTCACCGCCAGCCTTGTGTGCGGCGTGCTGGCCGCGGCCTTCAGCCGCTCGAAAGACCAGAACTGACGGCGGGCCATGCCCGGGCAGACAAAAAAGGCACCCCTTCGCGTGAAGGGGTGCCTTTTGCTGCGCTTTTCTCAGAACAGCCCGGTGATGCGGCCATTTTCGTCCACGTCGATGTTCTCGGCGGCGGGCTTTTTGGGCAGGCCCGGCATGGTCATGATGCTGCCCATGATGACCACCACGAACCCCGCGCCGGCCGAAAGGCGCACGTCCCGCACGGTCATGGAAAAACCCTCCGGCGCGGCCAGCAGGGCGGCGTCGTCGCTGAAGGAATACTGAGTCTTGGCGATGCACACCGGCAGAGCGCCGTAGCCCATGGCCTCGATCTCCGCCAGCGCTTTTTTGGCGGGGGCGCTCCAGCTCACCGCCGCGGCGCGGTAGATCTTCTTCGCCACCGCGTCCACCTTCTCGGCCAGCGGGGCCTCGTCGGGGTAGGTGAAGTTGAGGCGGGTCTCCGGCTGCAGGATGCTCAGCACCGCTTTGCCCAGTTCCAGGCCGCCCTTGCCGCCGTCGGCAAAGACGGTGGCCAGCTCGCAGGGCACGCCCAGGTCGGCGCAGATGCCCCGCAGGCACTCGTGCTCCTCGGCGCTGTCGGTGGGGAAGGCGTTGATGGCCACGCACACCGGTACGCCGAAGCCGCGCAGGTTCTCCACATGGCGGGCAAGGTTCGCCGCGCCCGCCTTCAGGTAGCCCACCCCCGGCACGCCCAGCTGGTCCTTGGGGCAGCCGCCGTGGTGCTTCAGCGCCCGCACGGTGGCCACCAGCACCACGGCGTTCGGGGCAAGGCCGGTCATGCGGCACTTGATGTCCAGGAATTTCTCCGCGCCCAGGTCCGCGCCGAAGCCCGCCTCGGTGACCACATAGTCCGCCAGAGAAAGGCTCAGCCGGGTGGCAATCACGCTGTTGCAGCCGTGGGCGATGTTGGCGAAGGGGCCGCCGTGGATGATGGCGGGGTTGTTTTCCAGCGTCTGGACGAGGTTGGGGTCGAAGGCGTCCTTCAACAGGGCGGTCATCGCGCCCGCCGCGCCGATCTGGCCGGCGGTCACCGGCTGGCCCTCGTAGGTGTAGGCCACCACGATGCGGGAGAGCCGCGCCTTCAGGTCGGCCAGGTCGGTGGCCAGGCAGAAGATGGCCATCACCTCGCTGGCCACCGTGATGTCAAAGCCGTCCTCCCGGGGGGTGCCGTTCACCCTGCCGCCGAGGCCGTCGGTCACAAAGCGCAGCTGCCGGTCGTTCATGTCCACGCAGCGCTTCCAGGTCACCCGGCGGGGGTCGATGCGGTGAGGGTTGCCCTGGTAGATGCTGTTGTCCACCATGGCGGCCAGCAGGTTGTTGGCCGCGCCGATGGCGTGCAGATCGCCGGTGAAGTGGAGGTTGATGTCCTCCATGGGCACCACCTGGGCATAGCCGCCGCCGGCCGCGCCGCCCTTGATGCCGAACACGGGCCCGAGGCTCGGCTCCCGCAGGCAGAGCATGGTCTTTTTGCCCAGGGCGTTCAGCGCGTCCGCCAGGCCGCAGCTGACGGTGGTCTTGCCTTCGCCCGCCGGGGTGGGGCTGATGGCCGTGACCAAAATCAGCTTGCCCTGCTTTTTGGCCTTTTGGGCCAGCCGGTGGTCGATTTTCGCCTTGTATTTGCCGTAAAGGCTGATGTCGTCCTCGCCAAGGCCCAGCCCCGCCGCGATCCCGGCGATGGGTTTCAGGGCCGCCTCCTGGGCGATCTGGATATCCGTTTTCATGCGCGCCACCCTTTCCGTTTTTATCCAGGGGGCCCGGCGGCCCCCTGCTTTTTACAGTATCCATGGTAACAGAACGGGCCGCCGGTTACAAGGCCCGCCGCAAAAGTAACACTTTCCAGCCCCGCCGCGGCCTTGTGCCGCCGGGCACAGTCGTGCTATAATATATTCTGTATTTTTGCGGCCCGCCGCCGGGCAAAAGTGAAATGAAATGGATAAAAACGGCGGACTATACTGATTGTAAAGGTCGGGAAGCTGCGATGATCGACAACGAAGCCCTCCATTATCTGGACAACGCCGCCACCACCCGGGTGGCCCCCGAGGTGGCCGACGCCATTTACAAGGCCATGACGAACCACTGGGGCAACCCCTCCAGCCTCTACACCCCCGGCGTGGAGTCAAAGGAGCTGCTGGACAGGGCCCGCAACATCGTGGGCCGCACCCTGGGGGCCGAGCCGGGGCAGGTGTTCTTCACCGGCTGCGGCAGCGAGAGCAACAACATCGCCCTGCTGGGCGCGGCGCTGGCCCGGCGCGGCTGGGGCAAAAAGATCGTGGCCAGCGGCTTCGAGCACCCCAGCGCGGCGCTGCCCCTGGCCCGCCTGGCCGAAGAAGGCTTCGAGGTGGACTTCGTCGCCCCCGGCGCGGACGGCCGCTTGGACGTGGACGCCATCGCCGACCGGGTGGACAAGGGCACCATTTTAGTCACCTGCATGCAGGTGAACAACGAGACCGGCGCAAGGCAGGACGTGAAGAAGCTGGCCGCCCGGGTGAAGGAGGCCAACAGCCGCACCGCCGTGCATGTGGACGGCGTGCAGGCCTGGATGCGTCTGCCGGTGAGCCTTGAAAACATCGACAGCTACACCGTCAGCGGCCACAAAATTCACGCCCCCAAGGGCGTGGGCGCGCTTTATCTGCGCCGGGGCTATAACATCCAGCCGCCGTACCTCGGCGGCGGGCAGGAGAAGGGCCACGGCGGCGGCCAGGAGCAGGGCGTGCGCCCCGGCACCGAGAACCTGCCCTACGCGGTGGGCCTCGCCGCCGCCGCGAAGCGGATGGAAAAGACCTTCGCGGCCCGGGCGGCCCACGCGGCGGCGCTGAACGCCCGGCTGCGGGCGGGCCTTGCCACCCTGGGCGTGGTGTTCAACAGCCCCGAGGACGCGGTGAGCGAGGTGCTGAACTTCAGCACCATGCGCGTCAAAAGCGAGACCATGCTCCACTATCTCGAGCAGACGCAGGTGTATGTTTCCAGCGGGTCGGCCTGCTCCCGGGGCGCCGCCAGCCACACGCTGGCGGCCATGGGCCTCGAGCCGCGGCGCATCGACACCGCCCTGCGGGTGAGCCTGTGCGCCGAGAACACCGAGGCGGATGTGGACGCTTTGCTCAGCGGCCTGGAACAGGGCCTCAAAACGCTGGCGCAGCTGCGCTGAGCGCAAGGTAAGGAGAAACGGCGATGAAGGAAGTCATTTTGTGCTATCAGGGCGAGATGGCCCTGAAGGGCCTGAACAAGGCCACCTTTGAGGCGGCGCTGGCCAAGGCCCTGCGCTTCCGCGTGCGGGAGCTGGGCAAGTTCCAGGTCTACAAGGCCCAGAGCACCATGTATGTGGAGCCCCAGGACGAGGAGGCCGCCGCCAACTTCGACGAGGCTTTCAGGCGGGTGAGCCAGGTGTTCGGCCTGGCGGCCCTCAGCCGGGCGGCGGTGTGCGAAAAGGATTTTGAGGCCATCAAGGCCACCGCGGAAAGCTATCTGGGCGAGACCCTGCGCAGCCTGCGCACCTTCAAGGTGGAGGCCAAGCGCTCGGACAAGTCCTTTGCCATGAAAAGCCCGGAGATCAGCCGGGAGCTGGGCGGCTTCCTGCTTTCCAAGCACCCCCACCTGAAGGTGGACGTGCACCACCCGGACATCGTGGTCATGGTGGAGGTGCGGGACTACGGCGCCTACATCCACGGCCCCAAGACGCCCGGCCCCGGCGGCCTGCCGGTGGGCACCAGCGGCCGCGCGGTGAACATGCTCTCCGGCGGCATCGACAGCCCGGTGGCCGCCTGGTACATGGCCCGGCGGGGCCTTGCGCTGCACCACATCCACTTCGCCAGCCCGCCCTACACCAGCGAAGCCGCCAAGCGCAAGGTGCAGGCCCTGGCCCAGACCATCAGCGGCTACACCGGCAGCTGCGTTTTGTATGTGGTGCCCTACACCACCCCCCAGGAGTACATCCGGGACCACGCGCCCGACGTGCTGTTCACCGTGCTCATGCGCCGCAGCATGATGCGCATCGCGAACCGCATCGCCAAGGAGATCGACGCAAAGGCCCTGGTCACCGGCGAGAGCCTGGCCCAGGTGGCCAGCCAGACCCTGATGGCCCTGGCCTGCACCGACGCGGCCCAGGACCTGCCCATCCTGCGGCCCCTCATCGGCATGGACAAGACCGAGATCGTGGAGGTGGCCCGGCGCATCGGCACCTTTGAAACCAGCATCCTGCCCTATGAGGACTGCTGCACCATCTTCACCCCGCCCCACCCCAAGACCAAGCCCACCCTGGCCGAGGTGGAGGCCGCCGAGGCGGAGATGCCCGGCCTGGCCGCGCTGGAAGAGCAGGCGGCAAAGGACGTGGAGCGCATCCGCATCGACATGCGCAGATCGGAGGAAGACGAGGACGGCCTGCTGCTGTGAGGCCGCCGAAAGGGGGAGAAGAACTTGACCGCCGAGATCATCTGTGTGGGCACCGAGCTGCTGCTGGGCGACATTTTGAACACCAACGCCCGCTTTTTATCCCGGGAGCTGGCGGCGCTGGGTTTTGACGTGCTGCACCAGCAGGTGGTGGGCGACAATGCCGCCCGCCTGGAGGAAACGGTGCGCGCCGCCCTTGGCCGCAGCGACCTGCTGGTGTTTTCCGGGGGCCTCGGCCCCACGGCGGACGATCTGACCAAGGAGACGGTGGCTCGCTGCTTTGGCGACGGGATGCGCTTCGAGCCAAAGGTGCTGGAAGGCATCCGCGCCTTCTTCACCTCCACCGGCCGCACCACCCCCGCCAACAACGAAAAACAGGCCATGGTGCCCACAAAGGGCGGCTGGTTCGAGAACCCCAACGGCACCGCCCCGGCGGTGTGGTTTGAATCCGGCGGCAAGCGGGCGGTGCTGCTGCCCGGCCCGCCCTCGGAGCTGGAACCTCTGTGGAAAAGCGCCGTGCGGTCCTTTTTGCAAAAGGGCCAGCACCGGGTGCTGGAAAGCCTTGTGCTGCGCCTCACCGGCATCGGCGAGAGCCACGCCGAAGAGCTGCTGGGCCACCTCTTCAAAAATGAGAACCCCACCGCCGCCGTCTACGCCAAAACGGCGGAGCTGCTCATCCGCATCACCGCCGCCGCCCCCGATGAAGAAACGGCCCGGGCCATCTGCCGGGGCTACGCCCAAAACTTCTACCGGCTGGCGGGGGAGTATATCTACGCCGAGGGCGAGGAAGGGCTGGAATACGCCCTGGTGAGCGCCCTGCGTCAGAAGGGCCTGTCCCTCGCCACCGCCGAGAGCTGCACCGGCGGCCTTGTGAGCCAGCTGGTCACGAACGTGCCCGGCGCAAGCGAGGTGTTCGGCTTCGGCTTTGTAACCTACGCAAATGAAGCGAAACAGAAGCTGCTGGGCGTGAGCGGGCAGGCGCTGGCAAAGCACGGCGCGGTGAGCCCCCAGGTGGCCGCCGCCATGGCGGCGGGGGCGGCCAGGGCCGCCGGCGCGGACGTGGCCGTGGCCCTCACCGGCATCGCCGGCCCCGGGGGCGGCACCCCCGAAAAGCCGGTGGGCCTTGTATACATGGGCGCGGCCCGGGGCGGCCAGGTGCTGGTCAAGCGCCTGTACCTGGGAAACCGGGACCGGGCCACCATCCGCCTGGCCGCCGCAAAAAACGCCCTGGACGCCGCCCGCCGGCTGGCCCTGGGGCTGCCCATCCCCGGCGCGGTGAACGCCCGGGACATCCCGGATTGAGAGGTGAACGCCATGGAACAAAACTCCTGCTCACTGGTGCTGCGGCTGTTCGGCCCGCAGCTGGACCAGGTGACCCAGGTGCTGCGCACCGCCGCGAGCCAGGGCTGCCCGGGCCTGAACCTTCTGATGAAAAACGGCGAGTACGCCGTCTGCGTCACCGCCCGGGGCGGGAACGCCGCCTCGGTCTGCCGCCGCTGGCAGGACTACTTTGAAAGCCGCTTCGGCGACGCGGTGTTCTGCGTGGGCGAAACGAGCCTGGCCAATGTGGCGGTGGAGGCGCTGGCAAAGTCCGGCCGGCTGTTCGTTGCGGCGGACGCCGCCACCGGCAAGCTGCTGGACGCCGCCCTCGCCGGATGCGACGCGGCGGGCAGCGTTTACGACTTCGGCGCCCAGAGCTACGCCCACCCCAAGCGGGGGGCGCGGGTGGCGCCCAACAAGCGCCTTCTGAAGAAATACCCCCACTGCCCGGTGCAGCCCGCCGCCACCCGCGCCCACGCGGCGCTGCGGGTCTCCGGGGCGGACTGGGCCGCAGCCTACTGCCCCGCAGGCGATCAGCATCCGGCCTTCGTGCTCACCTGCAACGACAAATACGCCTGGGTGCGGCCCCTGCCCGCGGGCGGCGACGAGCAGGCCCTGGCCGCCGGCTGGCTGCTGGACATGCTGCGCCGCATGGCCCAGGGCAGGGAGATGGACCCCTTTGTGGAGCGGTTCAAGCTGGGCGGCCCCGCCCCGAAACTGGAACTGCCCGGCCAGGCGCTGGCGGGCCTCGCCCGCACAGCGGCCCCCGCGCCGGCAGGCCAGGCGGCCCAAAGCGCCCCTGCGCCCGCAGCGGCCAAAGCAGCCGCCGCACCGCCCGCCCCCGAAGCCCCCAAGGCGGAGGCGGCCCCGGCCCAGCCCCCGCAGGCCCCGAAATCCGCCCCGGCCCAAAGCGCCCCCGCGCCCGCGGCCCCGGCCTTCACCGGCAAGGCGCCCCGGCCCGAGGGCGCGCCCGCCGGCCTTCTCGAGCCGGACGAACAGCTCACCAGCGCGGCGCAGCTGCTGTTCGGCGACGAAGCCCCCGAACCCGCCCATGAAGGGCAGGAGCAAAAGCCCTCCGGCCCCCACTGGGGGCGGCTGATCGGCTGCGTCCTGCTGGTGGCGGCCATTGCCGGCGGCGTGGCGCTGTGGCTGTGGCAGGGCGGCAAGCTGCCCGGCGGCGGCAGCGTGCTGGGCGACGTGGGCTACGGCACCGCCGACTACGACGACGCGGCCCGGGACTATCTGCTGGCCCAGCAGGCAAAGGACGCGGGCGTGGCGGCCTATCTGGCCCTGCCCGAACTGGACGGCTCGCTGGTCTGGTCCGCCGGCGCGGCGGCCCCCGGCGGCCGGCAGGGGGGCGTGGTGAACGCCGCCGAGGACGCCCTGCCCCGGTTCACCGGCTCGGAGACCCTGGGCCAGAGCCAGAGCAACGTGCTCGTGCGCTGCCCCGCCGCCTCCATGGAACAGCTCAGCGGGCTGGTGCAGGAGGAGGTGCTGAAGGAGAACAGCGGCTTCACCCTTTACACCGCCGACGGCGACTACCGCTACAAGGTGCTGGCGGTCTACGAGTGGGACCCCGCCGAAACGGGCGAGTCCGCCTTTGATCTCTACGGCCTGCAGGACCTGTCCAACTACGAGGACTACCTCACCTTCGTGCTGGGGGCCAAGGCCCGCAGCCTTTACGAGATGCCCGCCAATGTGCAGGACGGCGACGCCTTCGTCACCCTGGTGGCGGACAGCCCCTCCGCCAGCGGGCGGATGCTGGCCATCACCGGCCGCCAGCTGCGGGAAAACGAGGCCGCCATCCTCTTCGGCAACCAGGTGCAGCCCGCCGAGCAGCCCCTGATGCCCATGGCGGTGTATGAGAGCGAGGGCGTTTCCGCCCCCAGCCTCACCACCCTCAGCCAGTACTGGCTGAACTGGTACAAGACCGGCGGCGCCACCTCCAGCGACGTGCAGGAGGAGGCCGGCATGCCCGACGAGGACCGGCCTCTGAGCGAGGTGGGCGGCGGCGAAGCGGTGGAGCCTTCCGCTTCCCCTGCGCCGGACGCTTCCGCCAGCCCCGGCCCGTCCGCCTCGCCGGACGCCTCCGCCACCCCGAAGCCCAGCGCAACTCCCCCGGCCAGCACGCCGGCCACCGCCGCGCCCACACCGGGCCCGACCCCCGCGCCCACCCCCGAACCCACTCCCACCCCCACACCCTCTTCCGGCAGCACCATCACCGTCACCATGAACGGCGTGCGCCAGGAGATGGACCTGGTGGAGTGCCTGGCCATGATCGCCCGCAACGAGATGGGCGCGAACGCCCCGGTGGAGGCCTACAAGGCCCAGATAGTGGCGGCCCACAGCTGGATCCTCAGCCAGGGCGGCGCGCCCAGCGTGGCGGGCCGCGAGCCCAACGAGACCATCCGCGCCGCCGCCCGGGAAGTGGCCGGCCAGATCCTCACCTACAACGGCAGCGTGGCCTTCACCCCCTACTTTGCCTCCGCGGCCTTCGGCACCAACTCCAGCCAGGAGGTGTGGGGCGGCGCGCGGCCCTACCTCATCAATGTGGAAAGCCCCTACGACAAGGACTATGCCTCCAACTGGCAGAGCACCCGGGTCTACTACGCCAGCGAGGTGGCCGCCCGCGCCCAGGAGCGCCTGGGCGTGGACCTCTATGCCTACAGCTCCAACCCTGAGGACTGGTTTGGCGACATCGTCAAGAATTCCAGTGGCTACGTCACCAGCATCCGGGTGGGCACCGCCACCACCACCGGCCGCCAGCTGCGGGAGAGCGTGCTGAACAACGTCAACGGCAAGACCCTGCGCTCCGCCGCCTTCGACGTCGCCTACGACGCGGGCAGCGAGGCCTTCACCTTCACCGTCTGGGGCTACGGCCACGGCTGCGGCATGAGCCAGATGGGCGCCTGGGGCTACGCCGCCAACGGCTGGGGCTATGCGGACATCCTGGCCCACTATTACCCCGGCACCACCCTCGTCACTCAGTAAAACCCCCTTTCAAAAGCCCCTGTGCCGCCTGCATGGGGGCTTTTGTGCGCCGGCCACGCACAAAAGCAATGTAAAAATATAGTAAAATGGCAAAAAAACGGATGTGGTTTTGTGGCAATGGGCGAAAATGGGCAAAAAGCCTCCATTTTTCGTAAAAGATGGAGTATAATTCCTCTGTAACTCTTTTGACATTTTTGGCCCGCCCACCCGGGCCGCAAAAAACCGAAAGCGAGGGAACGACCCTTTGAACAAGCCGAAGAACAAACGCGGCGCCGTCAAACTGGCGCTGATCGTGCTGGCGGCAGTGCTGCTGGCCGCCTGCGGCGCCGTGTGGTACCTCTACAGCCAGGTGGCGCCCGCCCTGGACGAGGGCGAGGCCGGCCAGCTGAACCAGGTGCAGGACCCGGACCTGGCCTCCGAAGGCGACCGCACCTACAACCTGCTCTTGCTGGGCATCGACTACGACACCGACCGTGACTATGCCGAGGGCAAGGGCAACACCGACGTCATCCTCTACCTGCAGATCGACCGGGACGCGGGCACCGTGAACGCCTTCCAGATCCCCCGGGACACCTACTACGGCGAGGACATGGGCGATGGCAGAAAGGCCATCGAAGGCAAGATCAACGAGGTCTATGCCAACGGCCCCGACCAGGAAAACCTCATCAACAACATCGCCAACAAGATCTACGAGCTGTTCAGGCTGCCGGTGGACGACTATGTCACCATCGACATGAACGCTTTCAAGACCATGCTGAACAATATGGGCGGCATCGAGATGTATGTCCCCTGGGACATCATCACCGTAGACAAGAAAACCGGCAAGGAGGACCGGGTCTGCCCCCAGGGCACCCACCTCATCAGCGGCGACACCGCCGAGCTGATTTTGCGCAACCGCAACTACGCCACCGCCGACTATAAACGGCTGGAGACCCAGCAGTACTTTTACGCCGCCCTGGTCAAGACCTTCCTGGAGGACTACACCCTGGCGGACTACTACACCACCTGCAAGCTCATCGCCCACTACATCAACACCAGCCTGGACATCACCGACATCTGGGGCCTGTACGACACCATGCTCAAGATCGAGCCGGAAAACATCTTCATCGTGCGCGCGCCCGGCGGCTCGGCCCACATCAACGGCCACACCTGGGTGTATTACATCGACCGGGAGAACTGCGCCCGCATTTTAAACGAGCATTTCCGCAGCCCGGACAAGCCCGTGGCCGCCGAGGACCTGGGCCTTGCCACCGGCTATGAATATATCTCCGGCATGAACGTGGACGAAGGGCGCACCATGGGAAGCGTGATGGACGCCGCCGAAGAAGGCCAGCAGGAGCTGGACGCCTCCCCGGCGCCATCCTCTTCCTCCTCTGCGGCGAACTGAACCGAAAACCGAAAGGGCCGGCCCCAAAAGCGCGGGGGCCGGCCCTTTTTTGCCGGATGCGCCCGGCGCGGGGGGGTGCGGCGAAGCAACGCGCGCCCCGGCCCGAAAAAAAGGCAAAACAAAAGACCCGCCGAAACCGGCAGGTCTCTGTTTTCGTCTGGAAAAATCAGGCGTTGGCCTTGTTCGCGCGCTTCGCCATGCGGCTGATCTTGCGGGCGGCGGTGTTCTTGTGGACCACGCCTTTGCTCTGCGCCTTGGCGATGGTGGAAACAGCCACCTTGACAACGGCGTCCTTGTCAGTGGCATTCGCGGCGATGGCAGCGTTTGCCTTCTTGACGACTGTTTTCAGGTTGGACTTGATCGCCTTGTTGTGAAGGGCTTCCTTCTTGGACTGGACCACGCGATCCTTCTGGGATTTGATGTTAGGCATTCGTACCACCTCCTTACTACCCATAACAGTGCAATTTATAATACCACATTTGGGCGGCGCATGCAAGCGTTTTTTAAACTTTTTTCCGGCGGTATGGCGCGGGCGCTGACGGCCCACACTCCCATGGGGCCCCGCCGCGCCAAAAGGGCGCGGGCGGCGGCCACTTCATACCGCTGCGAGGTGCTTTTTCATGCCTGTTTACACCGACATCGCCGACGAGATCTACGGGCCCTCCAAAGGGCAGGTGCCCGGCGGGGTCAAGCTGTTCACCGCCCGCTCCGGGCCCATCACCCTCACTCGGGTGCAGATTACCCGCACCGGCCTTGCCCGCCCGGCGGGGCGCTACTCCACCCTGGAGATGCCCAGCCTCGCCGTGGCGGATTCGAAAGACGAGCGCTATGTCAGCGCCGTGGCGGGGGAGCTGCGGGCCATGCTGCCCGAAACGGGCGCGGTGCTGGTGGCGGGGGTGGGCAACCGCCGGGTCACGGCGGACGCGCTGGGCCCCCGGGCGGCGGGGGGCGTGCTGGTGACGCGGGGCATCGCGCCGGACAGCCGCACCGCCGAGCTGGGCCTGCGGGAGGTGTGCTGCGTCTCGCCCGGCGCGTCGGGGGAGACGGGCATCCCCCTGGCCCAGGTGCTTGCGGGGCTGGTGCGGGCGGTGAAGCCCGCCGCCCTCCTCTGCATCGACAGCCTGTGCACCTCCGACCCGGCCCGCATGGGCCGCACGGTGCAGATCAGCGACACCGGCCTGTGCCCCGCCCGGCCTTCCAGCGGCAAGTGCCTCACCCGGGCCATGCTGGGGGTGCCGGTGCTGGCGGTGGGCATCCCCACCATGATGGAGGCGGACGACCTTCTGGGCCGCCCGGGCTGCGTCGTCACCCCCCGCCAGCTGGACACGGTGGTGAAAAAGGGCGCGGAGCTGCTGGCCCTGGCGGTGAACAAGGCGCTGCAGCAGCGCCTGTCCATCGCGGAACTGTGCTATCTGGCCAACTGATGGAATGAAGAACGACCCCCGGCGCATATCCTTTCAGCAGGACTATGAAAAGGGGGGGGAGCCGTTGGCACATTCCAAAACGCTGCGGCGGCTGGGAACGCTGGCGCTGGCGGCGGCGGTGGGCACGGCGGCCATGGGCGCGGGCCGCTGTGCCGGCGTGCCGGACCTGGCGGGCAGCCTGGCGGTGGCGGGCAGCCTGCTGGCCAGTCCGGCGGCGGCCTTCGGCGCGGCGGACCGGATGTTCCGGCAGGAGGCGGTGGCTGCCGCCCAGACCGAGGTGGAGGACGCGGAGAGCCCGCCGGTGTTCACCACCCCGTCGCCCGAGGAACTGCTGCCCGAGGCCGCCCCCGCGCCCGAAGCCGCCGAGCCGGCGGCCCAGCCGGAAGAGGACGCGGAGGCCGCCCCGGCCCCCACCCCCGGCCCGCCCCCTGAGGGGATGGGCGCCATCGTGAGCGCCCACTACCAGCAGGGCAGCGGCGCCGCCTACATCCCCTGCGAAGCGGGCACCATCAAAAACTGCACCAGCCTCTCCGCCGCCGAGGTGGCCGAGGCGGCCTCGGCCCCGCTGCCCTTCAGCATCGAGGTGGGCTCGGATGAGCCCCAGGTGCTCATCATGCACACCCACGCCACCGAGAGCTATGAGCTGGAGGACCTGGGCTGGTTCGACCCGGAATACACCTGCCGCCGCACCGACACCAGCCTCAACATGGTGGCGGTGGGGGCAGCCATCGCCGGGCAGCTGAACGCGGCGGGCATTGCGACGGTGCAGGACGCCACCCTCCACGACTACCCCAGCTACAACGGCAGCTACGAGCGCAGCAACGCCACGGTGCGCAGTTATCTGGAAAAATACCCCAGCATCAAGGTGGTGCTGGACGTCCACCGGGACGCCATCGAGACCGGCGAGGGCCGGGTGAAG
>NZ_CALXHK010000032.1:0-28345 GCF_944388085.1 Candidatus Allofournierella excrementigallinarum
GGCGAGATCTCCAAGCTGGAGCTGCGCAAGGTCTGCCACGAGTTCGCCACCGAGCACATCGACATCATGGGCGAGCAGTTCCAGCGCCTGGGCGTTATCGGCGATTTCAAAAATCCTTATCTGACCCTCAAGCCCGAGTTTGAGGCCCGCCAGATCGAGATTTTTGGCGAGATGGCCAAGAAGGGCTACATCTACAAGGGCCTCAAGGCCGTGTACTGGTGCCCCGAAGACCGCACTGCGCTGGCCGAGGCGGAGATCGAATACGGCGAGGACGAGTGTGATTCCATCTACGTCCGCTTCAATGTCACCGACGACCCGAACGGCATCCTGGCCAGACGCGGCATCCCCATGGACAAGGCCTGGTTCGTCATCTGGACCACCACCACCTGGACCCTGCCCGCCAACGTCGCCATCTGCCTGAACCCCGACTATGACTATGTCTTCGTCAAGGTGGGGGAGGATTACCTGGTGATGGCCGAGGCCCTGGTGGAAAGCACCATGCAGGCCTGCAGGATCGACAGCTACGAGATCGTGGGCGAGCCCATCAAGGGCAGCGAGCTGGAGTTGGTGCAGGTGCGCCATCCCTTCCTGGACCGCAAGAGCCTTGTCATCCTGGGCGACCATGTCACGCTGGAAAGCGGCACCGGCTGCGTGCACACCGCTCCCGGCCACGGCGTGGAGGACTTTGAGGTCTGCACCAGGCATTATCCTCAGGTGCCGGTGATCGTGCCGGTGGACGACGGCGGCTTCCTCACCGCCGAGGCCGGCCCCTTCAGCGGCCTGAAGGTCTGGGACGCCAACAAGGTCATCCTGAAGCACATCCAGGCCAGCGGCCACCTGCTGGGCGTCCAGCACATGACCCACCAGTATCCTCACTGCTGGCGCTGCCACAGCCCCATCATCTTCCGCGCCACCAAGCAGTGGTTCTGCTCCATCGACGCCTTCAAAGAGGACGTCTACAAGGCCATCGACCAGGTGCAGTGGTTCCCCGGCTGGGGCCACGACCGCATGATGGGCATGGTGCGCGACCGCAGCGACTGGTGCATCAGCCGCCAGCGCACCTGGGGCGTGCCCATCCCGGCGTTCTACTGCAAGAAATGCGGCAAGTATCACATCACCGACGAGACCATCAAGGCGGTGAGCGATCTGTTCCGCCGCGAGGGAAGCGACGCCTGGTACAAGTATGAGGCCGGCGAGATTTTGCCCGCCGGTTACACCTGCGAGTGCGGCGGCACCGAGTTCGAGAAAGACAAGGACATCATGGACGTCTGGTTCGACTCCGGCTCCACCCATGTGGCGGTGCTGGAGGAACGCCCGGAGCTGCACTGGCCCGCCGATCTGTACATGGAGGGCGGCGACCAGTTCCGCGGCTGGTTCCAGTCCAGCCTGCTCACCAGCGTTGCCACCCGGGGCGTTGCGCCCTACAAGAACGTGCTGTGCCACGGCTGGGTGGTGGACGGCGAAGGCAAGCAGATGCACAAGTCCGCCGGCAACGGCGTGGAGCCCAGCGAGATCATCAAGGACTTCGGCGCCGACATCGTCCGCCTGTGGGTGGCTTCCAGCGACTACACCGTGGACGTGCGCATCAGCAAAGAGATCATCAAACAGCTGAGCGAGGCTTACCGCAAGATCCGCAACACTGCCCGGTTTATCCTGGGCAACCTGAACGGCTTTGACCCCCGCACCGACCTGGTGGCGGACGATGCGCTCACCGAGCTGGACCTGTGGGCGCTGGATCGTCTGGACCAGCTGAACAGGGCCGCCCGCGACGGCTACGACAGCTTTGACTTCCACAAGGTCTATCACGCGGTCTACAACTTCTGCGTGGTGGACATGTCCAATTTCTATCTGGATGTGGCCAAGGACCGGCTGTACTGCAGCAAGGCGGACGCTCCCGCCCGCCGCGCGGCGCAGACCGCCATGTTCCGCATTCTGGTGGACCTGACCAAGATCATCGCTCCCATCCTGACCTTCACCAGCCAGGAGATCTGGAGCTTCGTGCCCGCCTTCGACGGCAAGCAGAAGTACGTGGCTTTTGAGGACATGGCTGCCGCCGGCGTCTGGGCCCAGAGCGAAGAGTTCCGCGCCAAGTGGGACCGCATCATCGCCGTGCGCGACGATGTGAAAAAGATTCTGGAGCAGGCCCGCGCCGAAAAGGTCATCGGCTCCTCTCTGGAAGCCAGGGTCACCCTGTACTGCACGCCCGAAATGGCCGCGTTCATCGCCACCATCCCTGTGGAGCAGTGGGAAGACCTGATGATCGTGTCCCGGCTGGAAGTTGTGGAAGGCGAGGGCGGCGCTCACGGCGAAGTGGAAGGCCTGGGCGTTGCCGTGCGGCACGCGGAAGGCGAGAAGTGCCAGCGCTGCTGGAAATACACCGCTGACATCGGCTCCGACGCGCGGCATCCCTGCCTGTGCGCCCGCTGTGCCGCGGTGATCGCAGAATAAACAGTTTTCAAAAGCGGCGCGCTGAGTCGCATCGGCAACGGTGCGCCCGCGCCGCTTTTGAACTATCGCAGAGCCGGCCGCCTCAAGGGCCAAGCCGGCAGTGGGAGGCTTTTCTTGATTTCAGCACTTATCACCATCGCGGCCGCGTCGCTGCTGGTGGTCATTGACCAGAGCATCAAGCTCTGGGCCACCGTGAACCTCGCGCCGGTGGGCAGCATGCCCCTGATCCCCGGTGTGGTGGAACTGCGCTATTATCTCAACGACGGCGCCGCGTTCAGCATCCTTCAGGGCAAACAGACTTTTCTCATCCTGTTCACCGGCGCGGCGCTGCTGGTGGTGGCGTGGTATCTTCTCTTCAAAAAGCCTGCGAAAAAGCTGGAGTACATCGGCTGGCTCCTGGTGCTGGGCGGCGGCATCGGCAATCTGGTGGACCGGGTGATGAACGGTGAAGTGGTGGACTACATCAATCTGCTGTTCATGAACTTTGCCGTGTTCAACTTTGCCGACATCCTTGTGTGCACCGGCATCGGCCTGCTGCTGTTGAGCCTTGTTTTGGAGGAAGCCTCCGCCCGCAGAAAAAGGCGGGAAGATGCCGCGAGCGCGGAGACGGACCTTCCCGAGCAGAGCGATGGAACGGTTTGACGTCTTTGTTCCCGCCGAGTGCGCCGGCCAGCGGGCGGACCGCTTTCTCGCCGGCCTGGAAGAGATCGAGCTGACCCGAAGCGCTTTGCAGCGCCTTTTTGAGCAGGGATTGGTGCAGCGCGGCGAACAACCCGTGGCGAAGAACCTGAAGCTGAAAGCGGGCGACCACCTGACGGTGGACCTGCCCGATGCAAAGCCGCTGGAGGCCCGGCCCCAGAACATTCCCTTGGAGATCGTCTATGAGGACGACTACCTGCTGGTGGTGAACAAGCCCAAGGGCATGGTGGTGCATCCCGCGCCCGGCAGCCCCGACGGCACGCTGGTGAACGCATTGCTCTACCACTGCGCGGGGCGCCTTTCTTCCATCGGGGGCGTGGTGCGCCCCGGCATCGTGCACCGCATCGACAAGGACACCAGCGGCCTGCTGGTGGTGGCCAAAACCGACGCCGCCCACGAGGGCCTGTGCGCTCAGATGGCGGTGCACAGCGTCGAGCGGGTGTATGAGGCGGTGGTCTACGGGCGACTCAAGGAACCGGAAGGCTTTGTGGAGGCGCCCATCGGCCGTCACCGCACCGACCGCAAAAAAATGGCGGTGGTCCCCGACGGAAAGTATGCCTATACGGGTTATCACGTGCTTGCACAGTATAATGGCTTTACACACATTGCCTGCCGTCTCAAGACGGGCCGCACCCATCAGATACGGGTGCACATGGCCAGCATCGGCCACCCCCTGGCGGGTGACAGCGTCTATGGCCCGCGGGACTGCATCAAGCGGCTGAACGGGCAGTGCCTCCATGCCCGGGTGCTGGGGTTTGAGCATCCTGTCACCGGCGAAACGATGCACTTTGAAAGCCCTCTGCCCGTTTATTTCACAGATTTTCTTCGCACTCTCCGAAAGGAGCCGGAATCATGATCGAATCTCTTGCGGACGTTCTGGTCGTCAGCGATATGGATAACACCCTCCTCACCGCGAAAGAAGGGGTCCCCTCCTGCAACCGGGTCACCATCCAGCTGTTCTGCGAGCTGGGGGGCCGGTTCACGGTGGCCACGGGCCGGCCGGTGGAGTCGGTGCGGGCGGCGCTGGGGGACCTGGTCCTGTCCTGCCCGGCCATCACCTGCGGGGGCAGCGTCCTTTACGACATGCAGGCGGACAAGCCCATTGAAAAGCATTTTCTGCCCCGGCAGGGCGCCGCGCAGGTCATCCAGACCGTCATGAGCCAGTTTGCCGACATCGGCGTGGAGATCATGGTGGAGGAGGGCCGACTGTACATCGTGCAGGCCAACCGCTACACCCAGGCCCACGTGCAGGAGGAGCATATGCACAGCGTGCTCTGCCCGCTGGACCAGGTACCGGACAATTGGGCGAAGGTGGTCTTTGCGGCGGACCCTGTGACCCTTGCTTCCCTGCAGGCCTTTGCCGCCAGCCTCACGGTGGAGGAAATGTATTTTTTGCACACCAATCTGATGTACTTCGAGATCATGCCCGCAGGCGTGAGCAAAGCGCAGGCACTGCGGCGGCTGTGCGCACTGCAGAACATCCCGCTGGAAAATACCGTTGTCATCGGGGATTATTACAATGACATCGACCTGATGCGTGCCGCCGGGCACGCGGTGGCGGTGGGCAACGCCCCCACCGAGGTGAAGCTGGTTGCGGACGAAGTGGTCTCCAGCTGCCGCAGCGGCGGCGTGGGGGAGTATCTCTACAGCCTGATCCGCCGGTATGCCTGACCCAAAGCCCCTTGACGCCCGTTTTAGGTGCGCCAATGGGCTTTTTTACAAAGATTTCGGTTTTTCGCAATGAAAAGGTATGCTATAATGGCTCTGTAAACTCCGAGATGGGGGAAGTGCTGCTTGAAAAAGGCCCTGCTGACTGGCGCATGCTGCGCCGCCGCCCTGACGATCCTTCTGGGCGGCTACCTTTGCTATGCGCCGTTCTGGCAGCCGGATTATGCACCGGTCTCGCCGGAGCCGTTCTCGGCAGAAGAGGCGCTGCGGGTGGACCTGAACACGGCCACCGAGGCGGAGCTTCAAAGCGTGCCCGGCATCGGCGAGGAAATGGCCCGGGCCATTCTGCAATACCGGGAGGATTTCGGCGGCTTTATCATCGTGGACCAGCTTCTGCTGGTGGACGGCGTCAGCACCAGCGACGTGGCTGTATGGCGCGACTATTTCTACATCGGAGAATGAATTTTGAGGAGGGAAACTGACGATGGAACCCCAACGTCAGAGCGTATTCATCAACCGGGAGTTGAGCTGGCTGGATTTTGACCGGCGTGTGCTGGCCCTGGGCAAGGAAAAAACGGTCCCGCTTGCCGAGCGGATGAAGTTCACTGCCATCTACGGCAGCAATCTGGACGAGTTTTTCATGGTGCGAGTGGGTTCGCTCTATGACCGCACGCTGCTGAAAAACGAGATCACCGACAACAAGACCAAACTCACCGCGGCCCAGCAGCTGGCGGCGATCATGCCCAAAACTGCCGACCTGCAGCAGCAGTGCGACAAGATCGTGGTGAAGCTGCGCCAGCATCTGGCCGAGCAGGGCTATGTGCGCATCGACTTTCAGAACCTGGCCAAAGAGGACGAGCGCTTCTGGAAAAAGTATTTTCTGAACGAGATGCTCCCTGTGCTCTCGCCTCAGATCATCGACCACCGCCATCCCTTCCCGTTTCTGCGCAATCAGGAAATCTATCTCTGCGCGACCCTGAAGGCAAAGGGCGATGACACGGTCTCCTATGGCCTTATCCCCATCAGCAGCCAGTTCGACCGCATGCTCTACCTGAAAAAGGATGATCAGCTGCTTTACGGCCTTGCGGAAGAGCTCATCCTGCGCTTTGCGGACCTTGTTTTCCCCAAGGGGATGCTGCAGAAAAAATGCCTTTTCCGGGTGACCCGCAACGCGGACATCGACGTGAAGGAGGGCATGTTCGACCAGGACATCGACTACCGTCAGGTGATGAGCGAACTGCTGAAAAAGCGGCGCAAGCTGGCCGCTGTGCGGCTGCAGTTCTGGAACGAGCCGCCCCAGGAAGTGGCCAAATACCTGTGCGAAAAGCTGATGCTGCCGGAAAAGCAGTGCTTCTATCAGGAGAGCCCGCTGGACCTCTCCTGCTACTTCAAGCTGGCCGCCCGCCTGCAGGCGGACGGACGCACCGACCTGTTCTACCCGGTGGCAAAGCCCATGCAGGCGCCCGCGAACTTCAAGCTGAGCGAGGAGGCAAAGCGCCGGGACGTGCTCATCGCTTACCCTTACCAGAGCATGCGCCCCTTCATCAAAATGCTGATGGCCGCCGCCTACGACCCGGACGTGGTCAGCATCAAGATGACCCTTTACCGCATGGCCAACAACTCCCAGATCGTGCAGGCGCTGGTGGCTGCCGCCGAAAACGGCAAGGAAGTGGTCACCATCGTGGAACTGCGGGCCCGTTTTGACGAGCAGAACAACATCGACTGGTCCAAAAAGCTGGAAGAAGCGGGCTGCACCGTGATCTATGGCCTGGATGATTACAAGGTCCACTCCAAGCTGACCCTTATCACCCGGCGCAGCCAGGGCCGCTACTTCTACACCACCCAGATCGGCACCGGCAACTACAACGAAAAGACCAGCGAGCAGTACACCGACCTCTCCTTCGTCACCACGAATCAGGAGGTAGGCGAGGAGGCGGCCGCCGTCTTCAACAATCTGGCGGTGGAGCGCCTCACCGACGACACCGAGCACCTCATCGTTGCGCCGCTGCATTTCAAGAGCGTGCTGCTGAAAGAGATGGACACCGAGATCGAAAAGGCGCGTCTTGGCCAGCCTGCCCGCATCATCCTGAAAAACAACTCCATCAGCGACAAGAACATCATCGAAAAGCTGGTGGAGGCATCCCAGGCCGGGGTGCCCACCGACATGATCGTGCGCGGCATCTGCTGCGTGCAGGCGGGCCTGCCGGGGCAGACCGACCATCTGCGCATCCGCAGCATCGTGGGCCGCTATCTGGAACACTCCCGCATCTACGCCTTTGGCGAAAGGGAAGACCTGCGCATCTACATGGCTTCGGGCGACTTCCTCACCCGTAACACCGAGCGGCGGGTGGAGGTGGGCATCCGGGTGGATGACCCCGCCATCGCAAAGCAGCTTTGGGGCATCCTGCAGCTGCAGCTTGCCGACAATGTGAATGCCCGCGAGATGCGCCCCGACGGCAGCTATGCCAAGGTAAAACCCGCCGAAGGCCAGCCTTTGGTGGACAGTCAGATGGAACTGTACAACTATTTCAAGGATGGATTCACCGCCACCGCGCCTGCGGCGCCGGAGAAAAAGGCGGCAAAAGAAGCGCCTGCCACTGGAAGCATTTGGAACAAGCTGCGCAGCTGGCTGCGCAGCAGCTGACCGGAACCGCAAGTTGAAAAGTCGAACGCCTTTACAGGCGCTCGGCTTTTTCTTGCGCAAAATCGCGAAAGAACCGTGCTGTAAAGTTAAATTACTAAACAGCATGAAAAGCTGGAAAAATGTCGCCTTTTGCTTGATTTTGCCCCCAAAACTGTATAGTATGGGATATGACAAGAAATACAAGTTTTATATGAAGGGAGGTGGGCGTGTGCAGCGTACACTGCGGCAGATCGCTGCCGGGCTGGTCTGCTTTGTGCTGCTGGGCGGCAGCGCGGTTTTCGCTGAAGAAGAGGCCACGGCGCCGGCCGCCACGACCCCCGAGATGAAAGCGGTGGTCCTCCAGTCCGGGCAGGATTTTGACCCTGCCGCCGGGGAGAGCGAGTGCAAGGCGCAGCTGGACGCGGCGCTGGCCAAGGTCGTGGAATACGGCATGAACGCGGTGATGATGCCCGCCAACACTGCTGACGGGGCGCTGTTTGCAAGCGATACCTGGCCGATGGTCTGCGGTTTCGATCTGCTGGGTTATGCGGCCGAGGCGGCACGGGGGCAGGGGCTTTCCTTTTACGTTCTTTTTGACGCTTCCAGCGGCTTGGACGAACAGGGGCAGTACAGCGCCCGCGCAAACCTGAGCGCCGCGGCCATCCAGACCACCGCCGCGGCTCTGGGGGCAATGACAGAGAACTGCCGGCCCGACGGTGTCTATCTTGCGGGCTACTATAATCAGAAAACCGCCGAGAGCATGAGCCTTTACCGCAGCGAAGGCGCGTCCATGGGCTATGACAACTGGGTGCGGGAATGCGTCAGTTCCCTCGTCGTGAACGCATCCGCAGCGGTCAAGGGCGCAAAGGCAGACGCGGCGTTCGGCCTCATCACCGACCCGGTGTGGGCCAACCAGACCACTGACCCCGCAGGCAGTGCGACGTCGGCGGATTTTGAGATGGCCGCCGACGGTTATGTGGACCTGAATGCCATCTTTGCCTGGGCCGACGTCGACCAGGTGATGGTGCGCTGCACCGGCTCCCTCACCGATGAAGCCCAGAACTTTAAGACGGTGCTCACCTGGTGGGCGCAGACAGCCTCCCGGCACGGGGCGGGCGTTTCCGCATGGATCTGCAACGACCGGCTGGGCGGCGACGAACCCGGCTGGAAAGCGCCGGACCAGGTGATGCGCCAGATCATCGAGACCCGGGCGGTGGACGGCTGCGTGGGGGCGGCCTATGGGTCCCTCGGCGCGCTGGAGCAGAACGTGGGGGGCTCCACCGACGTGCTCCTTCGCTACTATGCCGACCAGATCGAGGAGCAGGACATCCTCACGGACCTGACCGTCAGCACCCCGGAAAAACGCACTTACACCACACAGGAGCCTCAGGTCAACTTCTACGGCGCCTCTGACCCCAACTTCCCGCTGACCCTCAACGGAACGGAACTGGAGCGCAACAGCGAAGGCGTGTTCAGCGTGGAGATGGACCTGGAACCTGGGCTCAACACCTTCACCTTTGAGCACAAGGAAAAATCCGTTGTCTACAAGATCACCCGCGAGGTGGTCATCATCCAGGAGGTCTCGCCCTCCGGCAGCATGACGGTGGAGGGCTCCACTCAGGTGGGCATCACCGTTATGGCCTACTCCGGTTCCACCATCACCGCCAGCCTGGGCGGTTCCAGCGTAACCCTCACCGAGCAGGAGCTCGCCGGCGATTTGGCGGACGGCAACACCTCCAGCTATGTGCCTTACAAGGGCACCATCACCGTTCCCGCGGCCACCGAGAGCCAGCAGGATGTGGGCAACATCACCGTCAGCGGCACCTGGTCCGGCGTCACCCAGTCGGCAAGCGGCGCGCGGGTGTATGTGGCGGCGCTGCCGCAGCAGGCGCCCAATGTGGAAGGGCAGAAGGGCCACCTGGTGGAAGTCACCGCAAGCCAGGCCCGCACCTACCCCGCAGGCGTTCTGAACAACGACCCCAACGGCAGCTGCTTCCCGCTGCCCAAGGGCACGGTGGATTACATCGTCAGCGATAAGCTCACTTATGATGACGATACCTATGGCAGCGGCGAGTACTATATCCTGGGCAGCGGCGTGCGGGTGAGCGCCTCCTCGGTGAGCAGCCTGGGCGAGGCGGAGTGGCAGATGTCCTCGCTGAGCGGGGCGTCCAGCTGGGCGGACGGGCAGTATGTTTATGTGAGCTTTGCCCGCTCGGGCCGCAAGACCGCCTATACCGTATCCTTCGACGGGGTGGGATACTCCTTCTCCGGCGGCGTTAACAGCTTCTCCGGCGCCACCAGCATGGTGGTCACCCTCAAGGACACCAGCGCCGACACCGCTGCCCCGGGCCTTGCCTCCAACAACCTGCTCAGCGGGGTGAGCCTCTCCCAGCAGGGCAACGACACGGTGATCCGTTTCGACCTGCGCAAGGCGGGCTCCTTCCTGGGCTACCGGGCTTACTACGACGGCGACAGCCTTGTGTTCCGCTTCAACCAGATCCCGAACGGGTTCTCCGGCGCAAAGATCTATCTTGACCCCGGCCACGGCGGCTACGACGGCGGCACCTCCATCAGCGGCATGTACACCGAAAAGACCCTCAATGCCGACATTGCCAACCGTGTGGCGGACATCCTCCGCAGCCGCGGCGCCACGGTGCAGGTGACCGACACCTCCAGCTACGTCTCGCTGGACAGCCGGGTCAGCCAGTCCCAGAGCTTCAGCCCCCACCTGTTCGTAAGCATCCACCACAACGCAGGCGTTTCCAGCGCGAAGGGCACAGAGGTGTATTATTTCAATCCCTACTCCCGCCAGCTGGCGGCGAACCTGTCCGGCGCGGTGGCCGGGGCGCTGGGCACCACCAACCGGGGCGACAAATACGGCGCGTATCGTGTCACCACCCACATGGATTTCCCGGCCGTGCTGGTGGAATGCGGCTTCCTCACCAATCCGGACGAGCTGAGCAAGCTTCAGAGCGACAGTTACAAGAACGCCATCGCCACTTCCATCGCCGACGCGATCCAAAGCACGCTGAATTCCATGCTGTGAGACGAACGGCGGGGCCGCTGCGAAGCGGCCCCGCCGTTTTTACATCCGGCGGACGTGCCATTTTTTCCGTGCGCAGCGCATAAGAATAGACCAGAACGCACAGGGGAAAAGGGGAGCCGGAACATGTGGGAGAAAACACAGGAGATACAATATCCACCCATCCTGCCGCAGGCGGGGGAGATGAAAGCAGCGCTCACGCCGCCGCTCACCCCCAGGGAAAAACAGCGGCCGAACTATATCCTGCGGGTGCAGGTGCTGCTCTGCCTTCTGGCGGCGGCCGCGGTGCTGGTGATGAGCCGCGCGGCGCCCGAGGCCTACCGGCAGTGCGGCGAGGCTTTCCGCGCCGCGATGGAGAGCGGGGTGGAGTTGAACGGCCAGGAGCAGCTGCTCAAGTTCACCTCCGAGGCGGTGAGCGGCCTGCAGGCCGGGGCGCTGGAGGTCATGGCCCGGCTGGAACAGGCCACCGGCGCATCCCTGCCCGACGACGGGCAGGCTCCCGAGCTCACCGGCGCAGGCGGGCAGCTGGCGGCCTTCTGGCCCTTCGTGCCGGAGGGGAACTCCACCAAGTCTTATCAGCCGCCCTTTGAACTGGCGCTTCCGCTGGAAAGCTTTTATATCACCTCGGGCTATGGCTGGCGCAAGCACCCGGTCACCGGCAAAAGCGACTTTCACACCGGCGTGGACCTGGCCGCCGCCGAGGGCACGCCTATCCGGCCCGCGGCCGGCGGTGTGGTGCAGAAAAGCGAATACAGCGATTCCTACGGCAACAATGTGGTCGTCCTCCACAGCGACGGGGCGACCACCCGCTACTGCCACATGCAGTATGTGTTCGTTCGCCAGGGCGAGACGGTGGATGAGAGCACCATCCTCGGCACGGTGGGCCAGACCGGCATGGTCACCGGGCCCCACCTGCATTTTGAACTGCTCTGTGATGGGGTGCGCTACGACCCGGACAAGGCGCTGGGGCTGGCATGAGGCGCCTGCGCCTGCGCCAGCCGGTGCTGCTGCTGGCGGTGCTGTGGTTCGTGCTCTACCGGGACCACAGCGGCCTTGTGCGGGTGGGGCTGCTGGCGGCGCTGCTGCACGAGTGCGGCCATGTGGCGGTGTGGCTGGCCATGACAAAAAGCCTGCCGGTGCTCTCGCTTTCGGTGCGTGGCATCGGGCTGGACGCCTCAGCGGCCCGCCTTTCCCGCCGCCAGACTTTTTTTCTGGCGCTGGCCGGGCCGCTGACCAACCTTCTGCTGTGCGCCGCGGCCCTTGGCAGGATGCAGCTGGCCGCAAGCTATTGGGGCTACTTCTTCGCGGCGGCCAATCTTGCCACCGGGCTGTTCAATCTTCTGCCGCTGGGCGACCTGGACGGACGAAGGATGCTGCAAAGTGTCCTGCCGTGATTGCATTTGCGGGTCGAATCGGGTACAATAAACAGGAATCAAACCTGCGCGCCGTCTTTTGCGGCGCACGTGATGGAGGAACCGGTTTTGTTTGACCCGAAATTGAAAGAGGCGCTGGCCCATGTGCAGAAGCCGGGGCGCTATACCGGCGGCGAGCCGGGCTGCATCATCAAGGACAAGGCGCAGGTGGACCTGCGTTTTGCCTTCTGCTTTCCCGATACCTACGAGGTGGGCATGTCCTTCCTGGGCATGAAAATTCTCTATGAGCTTTTGAACCAGCAGCCCAACTGGTGGTGTGAGCGCGCCTTCATGCCCTGGGTGGATATGAAGGCGGAGATGGAGCGGGTGGGCCTGCCTCTCTACGCGCTGGAGAGCAAGGACCCTCTCACCGACTTCGACATCGTGGGCTTCACCTTGCAGTATGAACTGTCTTACAGCAACATCCTCGCAATGCTGGACATGGCGGGCATCCCCCTGCGGGCGGAGGACCGGGGCGAGGAGTGGCCGCTCATCGTGGCGGGCGGGCCCTGCGTCTGCAACGGCGAGCCTCTGGCGGATTTTATCGACATGATGATGCTGGGCGAAGGGGAGGAGCAGCTGCCCCACGTCTGCCGCATCGTGGAGGAGGCCAAGGGGGAAGGGCTGCCCAAGAAAGAGGTGCTGCGCCGCATTGCCGCCGTGCCAGGCTGCTATGTGCCTTCTTTCTATGATGTGACCTATCACGAGGACGGCCGGGTGAAAGCAATCGCCCCCAACGACCCCGCGGCCCCCGCCGTCATCACCAAGGCGGTCATCCGGGATATGGACAGCCAGACGCCGCCCACCCACTTCGTGGTGCCCATGGTAGGCGCGGTGCATGACCGCGCCCAGATCGAGGTGCTGCGGGGCTGCGTGCGCGGCTGCCGGTTCTGCCAGGCGGGCTTTTTGTACCGGCCTATGCGCCAGCGCAGCGCGGACAAGCTGAACGAGGCCGCCCGCCAGCTGTGCGATAACACCGGCTATGAGGAGATCAGCCTCACCAGCCTGTCCACCTCCGACCACAGCCAGCTGGAGCCCCTGCTGGACGGCCTGCTCACCTGGACCAGGGACGAGCACGTGAGCCTGTCGCTGCCCTCGCTGCGCATCGACAACTTCAGCGAGAGCCTGGTGGAAAAGACCAACCGGGTGCGCAAGACCGGCCTGACCTTCGCGCCGGAGGCGGGCACCCAGCGCCTGCGGGACGTCATCAACAAGAACGTCACCTGGCCGGAGATCGAGCGCACCTGCTCCCTGGCTTTTAAAGCGGGCTACACCTCGGTGAAGCTCTACTTTATGATGGGCCTGCCCACCGAGACCATGGAGGACATCGAGGGCATCGCCGACACCGCCCAGAAGGTGGTGGACCTCTACTATGCGAACCCGGACAAGCCCAAGGGCAAGAGCGTGCAGGTGACCATCAGTGTGGCCTGTTTTGTGCCCAAGCCCCACACCCCCTTCCAGTTCGTCCCGCAGGACACCGAGCAGCAGCTGAAAGAAAAGCAGCAGCATCTGCTGCACAGCGTGCACAGCAAAAAGATCCACGTGAACTATCACGACAGCTCCATCAGTTTTTTGGAGGCGGTGTTCGCCAAGGGCGACCGCCGTCTGGGCCGGGTGCTGGAGGCCGCCTACCGCAAGGGCTGCTTCTTCGACGGCTGGGACGAGTGCTTCCACTACGACCGCTGGATGGAGGCCTTCCGCGAGTGCGGGCTGGACACTGCGTTTTATGCGAACCGCTCCATCGGCCTGGACGAAGTCACCCCCTGGAGCCACATGGACTACGGCGTGAGCCACGATTTCCTGGTGAGGGAATACCGGAAGGCGATGGACGCTCAGACCACCCCGCCCTGCAACCGCAGGTGCAGCGCCTGCGGGGCCAACAAATTTGTGGGAGGTGCCTGCTTTGACTACAGTGCGGATCTGGTTCACTAAGACCGGCGAAGCCTCCTACATCTCTCTGCTGGACCTGCAGCGGGTGATGCAGCGCTCGCTCAAGCGCAGCGGCCTTCCCGTATGGTACACTCTGGGCTTCAATCCCCACATCTACATGACCTTTGCCTGCCCGCTGCCTTTGGGGCAGGAGAGCCTGGTGGAAAGCGTGGACGTCAAGACCGAGGAGGAGAAGCCCGACCTGGAAGCATGGAAAAAGGCGCTGGAGCCGGTGATGCCCCTGGGCGTTGCCGTCACCGCCGTGACCCTGCCTCACTATAAAGCCGGGCAGATCGCCGGCGCGGTGTATGCCGTGCGCATGCCCGCCGCGTTTGCGGAAGGCCTGGACCGCTACAACGGGCTGGACGCCGCCCCGGTGTTGAAAAAATCCAAGCGCGGCCAGAAGGAGATCGACCTCAAGAAGCACTGCCCCCGGCTGGACTATGTGCAGGAAGGGGACGAGGTGTGCTTTGAGATGCAGCTGCCGGCAGGGGAGGGGCTGAACCTCAACCCCAGTCTGTGGCTGGGCTTTTTGCAGGAGCACTGCGGTGTGGACGCCACCCGGGCCCATGTGCTGCGCAAGCGCCTCGTCACAAAAAATTCTGAAGATTTTGCCTGAAAAAGCTTGCAAACGGCCAAAGGCTGTGCTATCATATTTAGGCGTTAGTGTCCGCTGGCGCCACCAGCGGGGTTAATGTACATCATTAAACGGGCGGTCCTCTGCCGGTTATCGGGTATGAACGTCATAAAAAATGGAGGATTCATCAATGGACGCAATGCAGATCATCACCCAGGGCATGGTCAAAGAGAACCGGCCCCAGTTCGAGATCGGTGACACCGTTCGGGTCTCCGTTCGCATCAAGGAAGGCGAGCGCGAGCGTATCCAGGCCTTTGAGGGCACTGTGATCGCCAAGAAGCACGGCGGCATCGCCGAGACCTTCACCGTCCGCCGCACTTCCTACGGCGTCGGCGTGGAGCGCGTGTTCCCCGTCAACTCTCCCTTCGTTGAGAAGGTGGAGGTCGTCCGTCACGGCAAGGTGCGCCGGGCCAAGCTGTTCTACCTGCGCAACCGCACCGGCAAGGCCGCCAAGGTCAAAGAGCAGATCCGCTGATCGAAAGACGCAAAAAAGGGGCAATGGATATTGCCCCTTTTTTTGTTATATGCTACAATAAAACCCATCAAATTTATTCATTATCACGGGGGGAGGGAACACACCTTGGAAGAGACCCGTTTCCGGCGCAATGTGGATATTCTGGACTGGTACGACGCGCTGGTGTTTGCGCTGGCGGTGCTGGTCCTGGTGTTCGCCTTCTGCGCCCGCATCGTTGTGGTCAGCGGCAGTTCCATGAACAACACCCTGACCGACGGCGACCGCCTGCTGGTGCAAAGCACCTTCTACACCCCGCAGCGGGGCGACGTGGTGGTGGTGGACAGCTACATCAACTACGGCAAGCCACTGGTCAAGCGCGTCATTGCCAAGGGCGGCGACACGGTGGACATTGACGTGGAGCAGGGCCTTGTGTATGTGAACGGCGAGGCCCTGGACGAGCCCTATGTGCCGGAGGGCACTCTCTCCACCGGCAACGTGGAGTTCCCCCTCACCGTGCCGGAGGGAACACTGTTCCTGATGGGCGACAACCGCCAGCACTCTACCGACAGCCGCAGCAGTGATGTGGGCTTCATCGACGAGCGGGACATCCTGGGCAAGGTGGTCCTGCGGATCTACCCGTTCAATAAAATAGGTCTTATCCAATGAGCAACGAATTTGTGAACCGCCGCAACATCCAGTGGTTTCCCGGCCACATGGCCAAGACCCTGCGGCTCATCGAAGTAAACCTGAAAAACGTGGATGTGGTGCTCCAGCTGCTGGACGCCCGCATCCCCTTGAGCAGCCTGAACCCTGAATTGCAGCGCCTCACTGCCTCAAAGCCCCGCCTGTATGTGATGAACAAGGCGGACCTGGCCGACCCGGCGCTCACAAAGGCCTGGCAGGCCTATTTCCGGGCGGCGGGGGCAGGATGCGTGGCCATCAGCGCCAAGCAGAAGGGCAGCGCCGGGCAGGTGCGCAGCGCCATCGAATCGGAACTGCGGGAACTGCTGGAAAAGCGTGCCGGCAAAGGCATGGCGGGCGCCCGCATCCGCGTGATGGTGGTGGGCATCCCCAACGTGGGCAAGTCCACCTTCATCAACAATTTCGCGGGCGCTGCCCGCGCCAGGGCCGCCGACAAGCCCGGCGTCACCCGGGGCAAGCAGTGGGTCACGGTGGGCGGCTATGACCTTTTGGATATGCCCGGCGTGCTCTGGAAAAAATTCGACAGCCTGGAGACCGCCACGAACCTTGCGTTCATCGGTTCCATCAAAGACGACATTCTGGACATCGAAGAGCTGGCCATGGGCCTTGTGGCGCAGATGCAGGCGGTCTATCCCGACCGGCTGGCCCAGCGTTACAAGCTGAGCGAACAGCAGGTGGCCGAACTGGGCCCCTGGGAACTGGTGGAGGCCATCGGCCGTGCCCGCGGAATGCTTATCAGCGGCGGCGAAGTGAACACCGAGCGCGCCGCCATCATGCTGGTGGATGAATTCCGTGCCAGCAAGTGGGGACGCATCACCCTCGAAACGCCGCCCCGCCGGGAGGAACAGCAGGATGGAAACGAACAACCCTCTGTATGAATACGACGCTGCCGTCCGCGCGCAGCACGGGCTCTTCTGCGGTGTGGACGAGGCAGGCCGCGGCCCGCTCTGCGGGCCGGTGTGCTGCGCGGCGGTCATCCTGGACCCGGAGGACCCGGTGCCCGGAGTGAACGACTCCAAAAAGCTCAGTGAAAAAAAGAGGGAAGCCCTGTTTGAAGAGATCAAAGAGAAGGCCATTGCCTGCCAGATCGTGTTTGTGAGCCCGCAGGAGATCGACGAAAAGAACATCCTCTGGGCCACCATGGCCGGCATGGAGCGGGCGGTGGCCGGTCTTGACCCCGCGCCCGCCTTCGCGGTGGTGGACGGCAACCGCGTCCCACCGCAGCTCGCCGTTCCGGCGATGGCCCAGGTGAAGGGGGACGGCGTGTGCGCCAGCGTGGCGGCCGCGTCCATCCTCGCCAAGGTCAGCCGGGACCGCTTCATGCTGGAACTGGACCGGCAGTACCCTCAGTACCAGCTGGCAAAGCACAAAGGGTATCCCACCAAGCTGCACTACGAACTGCTGGAGCGCTATGGCATCCAGCCTTTCTACCGGCGCAGCTTTTTGAAAAAGCTGGGGTATTGAGCCATGGACGCAAAGGCGTTCGGACAAAAGGGCGAAGCTGCCGCGGCCCGGTACTATCTTGACCGGGGCTGCCGGCTGCTGGCCCACAACTACCGCACCCGCATGGGCGAGCTGGACCTTGTGCTGCTGGAGGGGGAGACGGTGGTCATCGCGGAGGTGAAATCCCGCCGCGAGACCGGCCGCGGCCCTGCGGCCGGGGCGGTGGGGCCCGCCAAACAGCGGCGCATCATCCTTGCCGCCCAGCGGTTTTTGCAGCAGTCCGGCCTGTCGGAGCGCCCTGTGCGCTTCGACGTGGTGG
The DNA here is from genome assembly GCF_944388085.1 of Candidatus Allofournierella excrementigallinarum. Lineage (NCBI taxonomy): Bacteria > Bacillati > Bacillota > Clostridia > Eubacteriales > Oscillospiraceae > Allofournierella > Candidatus Allofournierella excrementigallinarum. The sequence continues at coordinate 17,378 of NZ_CALXHK010000032.1, forward strand.
AGGTCACGCCCGCCGCGGGCGGCGGCCTGCTGGTACATTGCATCCAAAGCGCCTTTGAACTTTGAAGAGGCGCAGGAAAGATAGAGGGGGAATCGACATGCAGTTCATTACCACTCGCGGCGGGAGCCGGCCGGCCAGCGCAGCCCGGGCCATCTGCCTCGGCCTTGCCGGTGACGGCGGCCTGTTCGTGCCGGAGCAGTTCCCTTCGGTGGACCTGCACCAGGCGCTGGCCCAGCCGGATTATCCCGCGCTGGCAGCGCTCATTCTGGAGCAGTTCCTCACCGGCTATGACCCTGCCTTCCTGCGCCAGACGGTGCGGCAGGTCTACGGCGAGGCCTTCGGCGAAGGCACCGCGCCGCTGCACAAGGCGGGGGACGGGATGTACAGCCTGGAACTGTGGCACGGCCCCACCTGTGCCTTCAAGGATTTTGCTTTGCAGCTGATGCCGCGCCTGCTGGTGGAGGCAAAACGCATGCTGGGTGATTCCACCACCACCGCCATTCTGGTGGCCACTTCCGGCGACACCGGCAAGGCCGCCCTGGCAGGCTACTGTGACGTGCCGGGCGTCACCATCACGGTGTTCTACCCCAGCCACGGCACCAGCGAAATCCAGCGGCTGCAGATGACCACCCAGCAGGGTGAAAATGTGGCCGTCTACGCGGTGCAGGGCAACTTTGACGACGCGCAGACCGGCGTGAAGCGGGTCTTTTCCGACCCGGATGTGGCAAAGCGGCTGGCCGCCCGGGGCGTGCAGCTTTCCAGCGCCAACTCCATCAACTGGGGCCGCCTTGTGCCCCAGATCGTCTATTACTTCCATGCCTACAGCCTGCTGGTGCGTTCCGGCGCGCTCAAGGCGGGGGAGAAGGCGGATTTCTGCGTGCCCACCGGAAACTTCGGCGACATCCTGGCCGGCTGGTACGCAAAGCAGATGGGCCTGCCCGTGGGCCGGCTGATCTGCGCGTCCAACAAAAACGACGTGCTCACCGAGTTCTTCGCCACCGGCGTTTATAATGCCCGCCGTCCCTTCTACCGCACCACCTCGCCCTCCATGGATATTCTGGTGTCCTCCAACCTGGAACGGCTGCTCTATCACATGGCGGGGGCGGAGAAGGCCAAGGGCTGGATGAAACAGCTGTTCGAGAGCGGGTCTTATGAAGTGGAGCCGGAGGTGATGGAGCGCATCCGCGCCGATTTTGGCGCCGCCTGCGCCGACGACGAGACCGCCGCGGCCCAGATCCGTTCGCTCTTTGAGGAGCAGGGCTATCTCTGCGACCCCCACACCGCCGTGGCCTTCAGCGCCGCGCGCCGCAGCAAGGGCGACGCGCCCATGGTGGTGCTCTCCACCGCCAGCCCCTTCAAATTCCCGAAGGACGTGCTGGCCGCGCTGGGCCAGCCCCTGCCGGAGGATGAGTTCGAGGCCATGGCCGCTCTGGCGCGGTACGCCGGGCAGCCCGCGCCCCGGGCGCTGGCCTGCCTGCGCAGCCTGCCGGAGCGGTTCGGCACGACCGTCCGCCCCGACGCCCTGCGGGACGTGGTGCTGGGCAAGTGAACAGAAAAACGACCCGCGAGATCAAGTTTCGCGGGCCGTTTTTGGGAGACTTTGCCGGGGCGGTCACACCTCGGTGAAGGTCTCGCACTTGGTTCTGCCGATGTCGTCGTAGCAGTTGTTGACGTGGATGGTGCCGGCAGTGCAGCAGCTGGAACCGTTGTTGTAAACGCAGTTCTTCACGTCACAGCAGATACCATTGATGACAGGTTCGTTCGGATTCATTGTTCTTTCCCCCCTTTTCTGGTCTTATTGTGCCCGGTGCGGCGGCGATTATCAGGAGGTACGCATGGCAATTTTTGTAATAGGCGATCTGCACCTCTCGCTGGGCGCCGACAAGCCGATGGACAAGTTCCCTGGCTGGCAGGGCTATGTGAAGCGCATCCGGGAGAACTGGCTGCGCCTGGTCGCCCCCGGCGACACGGTGGTGCTTGCGGGGGACACCAGCTGGGGCATGAAGCTGGACGAAGCCGCCCCGGATTTTGAATTTCTGGAACAGCTGCCGGGGCAGAAGCTGCTTTTGAAAGGCAACCACGACTACTGGTGGACCACTGCCCGCAAGATGGAGGCCTTTTTTGAGGCGCAGGGCTTTGCAAGCCTGCACCTGCTGCACAACAATGCGTATCATGTGGAGGGGCTGGCTCTCTGCGGCACCCGCAGCTGGCTTTTTGAGCCGGACGAGCCCCACGACGAAAAGGTGATGAACCGGGAGCTGGGCCGCCTGAAAGCCAGCCTCGAGGCAGCGGGGGAGACGGACGAGGAAAAGGTCGTGTTCCTTCACTATCCACCGGTCTTTCCGGGAACAAGCTCACCGCAGGTCATCGAAGTGATGCGCAGGTTTGGGGTCAAACGCTGCTTTTACGGCCACCTGCACGGCGCGTCGGTGCGCGCGGCGGTGCAGGGGCAGGTGGACGGGCTGGAATACCGCCTGATCTCGGCCGATGCACTGCGGTTTTGCCCCCATAAAATTTAGGAAAAGTATGGATTTCTGGCCATACGCATGATATAATAAAATGAATCTCTTTGTACGGAGGCTATATTAATGAATCTTGTCAAAAGCGAAAAGCTTGAAAAAAGCATGCACGAGCTGCAGTTCTCGGTGGACGCCGAGACCTTCAAGGCCGCCATCGATAAGGCCTACAAGCGCGAAGGCAAAAAGTACAATGTTCCCGGTTTCCGCAAGGGCCATGCGCCCCGCGCGGTGATCGAAAAAATGTACGGCGCCGACATCTTCCACTACGACGCCATCAACGATCTGTTCCCCGAAGCCTATGAGGCTGCGGTGGCCGAGTCCGGCATCCAGCCCGTGGGCCGTCCCGAGGCGGACGTGGTCTCCGAGAACCTGGAAGACGGCGTGGTGCTCAAGGTCACCGTGGCTGTAAAGCCCGAGATCAAGGTGGGCAACTACACCGGTTTAAAGGCCGTCAAGAAGGTCAATACTGTGGACGACGCCGACGTGGAGGCGGAGCTGGTCCGCATGCAGAACCGCAACGGCCGCATCATCACCCGCGAGGGCAAGGCCGAGAACGGCGACACTGTGGATATGGACTTCGAGGGCTTTGTGGACGGCGCCGCTTTTGAGGGCGGCAAGGCCGAGCACTACAGCCTGGTGCTGGGCAGCGGCAGCTTCATCCCCGGCTTTGAGGATCAGCTGATCGGCCACGAGGCCGGCGAGGAGTTCGACGTGAACGTCACCTTCCCCGAGGAATATCAGGCCAAGGAGCTGGCCGGCAAGCCCGCCGTGTTCAAGATCAAGCTGCACGAGGTCAAGACCAAGGAGCTGCCCGCTCTGGACGATGAGTTCGCCAAGGACGTGAGCGAGTATGACACCCTGGACGAGCTGAAAGCCAGCATCCGCAAGGGCATGGAAGAGCAGAACGAGAAGCAGGCTGCCCTGGCCGTGGAGAACGACCTGGTGGATCAGGTCATCGCCACCATCGAGGGCGACATCCCCGAGGCCATGTACGAAGCCCGCATGGACGAAGCCGTGCGCGACTTTGAATACCGCCTGGCGCAGCAGGGCCTCAAGCTGGATATGTACCTGCAGTACATGGGCCAGACCATGGAATCCTTCCGCGCTTCCTTCCGCGAGCAGGCCGAGAAGCAGGTGAAGATCCGCCTGGCTCTGGAGGCCGTTGCCGCCGCCGAGCAGATCGCCGCTTCCGACGAGGAACTGGAGGCCGAGCTGCAGCGCGTTGCCGACAATTACAAGATGGAACTGGCCAAGGTCAAGGAGCTGGTCAATGCCGACGAGGTCAAGAAGGATCTGGCGGTGAACAAGGCCATCGACTTCATCCGCGACCACGCCGAGATCACCGAGGAGAAGGTCGCCAAGGAGGGCTGATCTGCCCAAAGGCCCTTTCGCCTTACATAAGCCGTCCTGCATTGACCGATACGCGCTCCGCGGCCCGTATCGGTCAATTTTGCAAGACCGCTTACATTTTTTCACAGGGAGGTACAGCCAAATGAGTTTGGTTCCTTACGTTGTGGAGCAGACCGCCCGCGGCGAGCGCTCTTACGACATTTTTTCCCGCCTTTTGAACGACCGCATCATCATGCTCAGCGATGAGGTCAACGACGCCACCGCCAGCCTGGTGGTGGCCCAGCTGCTCTATCTGGAAGGACAGGACAGCGAGAAGGACATCAGCCTGTACATCAACAGCCCGGGCGGGTCCATCAGCGCCGGCATGGCCATTCACGACACCATGAAGTATATCAAGTGTGACGTGTCCACCATCTGCATGGGCATGGCCGCCTCCATGGGCGCCTTCCTGCTGGCCAGCGGCGCCAAGGGCAAGCGCCTTGCGCTGCCCAACGCCGAGATCATGATCCACCAGCCGCTGCTCAGCGGCCTGCAGGGCCAGACCACAGACATCAAGATCCACGCCGACCATATGGTCCGCACCCGCGAGCGCATGAACCGCATGCTCAGCGAATACACCGGCCAGCCCATCGAAAAGATCATGGCCGACACCGAGCGCGATAATTTCATGTCCGCGCAGGAGGCCGCCGACTACGGCCTGATCGACGCGGTCATCACCAAACGGTAAACAATCCGCGCGGCGCCCACAGGCGCGCGTCGCATCGTTTAGGGGTAACTATGGCAAACAATTCAAACGGAAAAGACAAAGACAAGAACCTGCGCTGCAGCTTCTGCGGCAAAAGCCAGGACGAAGTGGAGCGCATGATCATCGGCCCTGGCGTCAACATCTGCAGCGAGTGCATCACGCTGTGCTCCTCGCTGCTGGATGAGGACGGCAAGCCGGACGCGCCGAAAGCGGCGTCCCGCCGGAACGCCGCCCGCCGCGCCGCCCCCACCCTGGACCCGGTGAATGTGCTCACCCCGTCCGAGATCAAGGAAGGGCTGGACCGCTATGTCATCGGCCAGGATGAAGCCAAGCGGGTGCTGGCGGTGTCGGTCTACAACCACTACAAGCGCATCCTCAGCGGCGAAAACAAAAACGACGTGGAGCTGCAGAAGAGCAACGTGCTGCTGCTGGGGCCCTCCGGCGTGGGCAAGACCCTGCTGGCCCAGACCCTGGCCAAAATGCTGGGCGTGCCCTTCGCCATCGCCGACGCCACCACCCTCACCGAGGCAGGCTATGTGGGCGAGGACGTGGAGAACATCCTGCTCAAGCTCATCCAGGCGGCAGACTTTGACGTGAAGCGGGCGGAGATCGGCATCATCTACATCGACGAGATCGACAAGATCACCCGCAAGAGCGAGAACCCTTCCATCACCCGCGACGTGGGCGGCGAAGGCGTGCAGCAGGCGCTGCTGAAAATTCTGGAGGGCACTGTGAGCAACGTGCCGCCCCAGGGCGGGCGCAAGCATCCCCAGCAGGAGTTCATCCAGATTGATACCAAAAACATCCTGTTCATCTGCGGCGGCGCTTTCGACGGCCTGGACAAATACATCCAGCGCCGCACCGACGCCTCCGCCATCGGCTTCGGCAGCAAGCTGCACGACACCTCTGCCCAGGAGAAACAGAACCTTCTGCGCAAGGTGGAGCCGGACGACCTGGTCAAATTCGGTCTCATCCCGGAACTCATTGGCCGTCTGCCGGTGGTCACCGTGCTTGACCCGCTGGATGAGGACGCCCTCATCCGGGTGCTCAAGGAGCCGAAAAACAGCGTCATCAAGCAGTATCAGGCTTTGATGCAGATGGACAATGTGGACCTGGAGTTCACCGACGAGGCCCTGCGCGCCGTGGCCCAAAAAACCATCGAGCGCAAGAGCGGCGCCCGCGGTCTGCGCAGCGTGATGGAAAGCATCCTGATCCCCATCATGTACCAGGTGCCCAGCGACCCCACCATCGTCAAGGTCACCATCACGCCTGAGACCGTGGCGGGCGGCGAGCCCGTGCTGGAATACGGCGCGGTGCGCAAGCGCTACAAAAACACCGTTCCTGTGGTGTAAAAGCAATAAACCTTACAGAAAAATATTTCAAAATCAAAACGGTACGAGCAATTTGCCCGTACCGTTTTTGGGAGGGAATGCCAATGTCTGAACGAGTGAAGATCAAAGTGGAACACAATGTGCTGCGTCTGCCGGCCATTGCCCTGCGCGGGCTTGTGGTGTTCCCGGGAAGCGTCATCCATTTTGAGGTCGGCAGGGAAAAGAGCATCGCCGCCATCGAGTGGGCGATGGCAAATGCCAGCCCCATTTTCCTTATCACCCAGCGGGAGATGGACGTGGAAGAGCCTGCCGCCGCCGATCTGTACCGCTACGGCGTGGTGGCCCAGGTCAAGCAGGCGATGCGCGTCTCCGACGACCTGGTGAAAGTGCTGGTGGAAGGGCAGTACCGTGCCCGCCTGCTGGCGCTGGAAAGCGGCGAGAAGACGCTCAATGTCACCGTGAAGGAGGCCCCGGTGCGGGGCCTGCAGCAGGCGGGCAGCGTCAACGCCGAGGCGCTGGTGCGCAGCCTGAAGATCGCCTTTGAGGCCTATCTCCAGCTCAATCCCCGCATGCCCAAGGACGTGGTGTACACCATCCTTTCCAGCAGCGACGCAGCCTTTTTGAGCGAATACATCCCCGCGAACCTTTTGTTCAAATACCAGGACAAACAGACCGTTCTGGAGCAGAATACCCTGATGGGCCGCCTCCAGACCACCCTGGACCTGCTCTATCGCGAGAACCAGGTCCTGACCCTTGAAAAAGAGATCCAGGATAAGGTCAACGACCAGATGGAGAAAAACCAGCGGGACTACTATCTGCGGGAGCAGATGCGCGCCATCGCCACCGAACTGGACGGGGATGACGATGTGCGCTATGAGTCCGAGCGGTATCTTGACCAGATCCACGCCCTCAGCCTGCCGGAGGAAGCCACCGAAAAGCTGGAAAAAGAGGCGGAGCGCCTGGGCAAGATGCAGGGCAACAGCCAGGAGGCGGCGGTCATCCGCACCTATCTGGACACCTGCCTTGCGCTGCCCTGGGGTATTTACACCCCCGATGATTTGGACCTTGCCCGGGCGGAAAAGCATCTGAACCGGGAGCACTACGGCCTGAAAAAGGTCAAGGACCGCATCCTGGAGCTTCTGGCGGTGCGCATGCTCAATCCGGACGCCAAGGGGCAGATCCTCTGCCTTGCCGGCCCTCCGGGCGTGGGCAAGACCAGCATCGCCCATTCCATCGCCGAGTGCATGGGCCGCAAATATGCGCGCATGAGCCTGGGCGGCGTGCGGGACGAAGCGGAGATACGCGGCCACCGGCGCACCTATGTGGGCGCGATGCCGGGCAAGATCATCAGCGCGGTCACCACCGCCAAGAGCATGAACCCCCTCATCCTGCTGGATGAGATCGACAAGCTTGCCGCCGATTTCCGGGGCGACCCGGCTGCGGCGCTGCTGGAAACGCTGGACCCGGAGCAGAACAGGACCTTCAAGGACCACTACCTCGACATCCCCTTTGACCTGAGCCAGGTGTTCTTCATCACCACGGCCAACGATCTCTCCACCATCCCGGCCCCGCTGCTGGACCGCATGGACATCATCGAGCTGCCCAGCTACACCCGGGAGGAAAAATTCAACATCGCCAAGCGGCACCTTGTGCCCAAGCAGCTGAAAAAGACCGGCCTGGAGGGCCGGGTGAATCTGACCGCGGGGGCCATCTACGGCCTCATCGACGGCTACACCCAAGAGGCCGGCGTGCGCGGCCTGGAACGGGCCATCACCGAAGTGCTGCGCAAGTGCGCCCGCAAGGTGGCCTCCGGCCAGGAGCAGAAGGTCGCCGTCACCGCCGCGAATCTGGAATCCCTGATGGGCCCCCGGCGCGTCAAGCCGGACTTCTACAACCGCTCCAACGCGGTTGGCATCGCCAATGGCCTTGCATGGACCAGCGTGGGCGGCGCCATCCTGCCCATCGAGGTGCAGTCCATCCCGGGCGGCACAGGCAAGATCGAGCTCACCGGCTCTCTGGGCGACGTGATGAAAGAGAGCGCCCATCTGGCCGTCACCTTCGCCCGGGTGCATGCCGGCGAATACGGCATTGACCCCGAACAGCTTAAAAGCTACGACCTGCACATCCACGCCCCTGAAGGCGCGGTGCCGAAGGACGGCCCTTCCGCAGGCGTCACCCTCGCCACCGCGCTCATCTCCTGCCTGTCCGGCGTCCCCGTGCGGGCAGACGTGGCCATGACCGGTGAGATCACCCTCCACGGCGATGTGCTGCCCATCGGCGGGCTGAAAGAGAAGAGCATGGCGGCTTACCGGCAGGGCGTCAAGACGGTGCTCATCCCTCAGGCAAACCAGAGCGACCTGTACGACGTGGACGATGAAGTCAAAAAGGCCATCCGTTTTGTGCCGGTGAGCCGGCTGGAGCAGGTGTTGAGCCACGCGCTGCTCACCCCGCGTTCGAGCCGCCGGGCCCAGAGCCGCGCAAAGCAGGCCGCAGCCCCTGAAAAAGTCCCCGCCGGGCTGATGGCCCCCGGAGACCAGCGCCCGCAGGAGGCCCACCTGCCTCAGTAACAAAGGAGACAGCTATGAACTATCAGAAAGCTGACTTTCAGGCTTCTTACGGCCTTTCCAGCCAGCTTCCCGGCAGCGACCGGCCGGAGTTCGTCTTTTCCGGCCGGTCCAACGTGGGAAAATCCAGCCTCATCAACAAACTCTGCAACCGCAAAAACCTTGCGCGGGTCAGCGCCACGCCGGGCAAAACGGCCACCATCAACTTCTACACGGTGGACTCTGCCTACTTTGTGGACCTGCCCGGATATGGTTACACAAAGGTCTCCGCGGCGGACCGCCAGCGGTGGGACCAGCTGATCAACAGCTATTTTGACGCCGCGCGCAACTGTATTCTGCTGGTCCAGCTGCTGGACAGCCGCCATGCTCCGTCCGCCGACGATATGCAGATGCTGGAGTATCTTCGTTACCGGGACATTCCCTTCGTGGCGGCGCTCACCAAGGCGGACAAACTCAAAAAAAGCGAGACCGCCAAAAAAAGGGAAGAGTTCGCCTTCCTGACAAAAGAGTTCGGGTGCCGGCAGATCATACTTACCAGCAGCGAAACGGGCCTTGGCATCGAGGAACTGCGGGCTGTTTTCGACGGCCTGCTCGCGGACGAGGTGTAAAGGCATAATGGCTTACAATGAATTTGCCTACTTTTACGACGAGCTGAACGGCGAGGCGGACTATGATGCGCTGTATACTTATATAAAAGAGCAGATGGACGCCCACGGCGTGAACGATGGCATTGTGGCGGACCTGGGCTGCGGCACCGGCGATCTGACGCTGATGCTCGCCCAGGCGGGCTACGACATGATCGGGGTGGACCAGTCGGAGGAGATGCTGGCCGTTCTGCGGGAAAAGGCGGACGAGCTGGGCATCTCCCAGCGGCTGCTTTTGCTCCGGCAGGACATCCTGGCCTTGGACCTGTTCGGCACCATACGGGGCGCTGTGTCCACCTTTGACACCTACAACCACATCGGCCCCGCGCCCCGCTTCGAGCGGGCGGTGGCCAAGGCTGCCTTTTTCATGGAAAAGGGCGGCGTTTTCATCTTTGACTTGAACACGCCCTACAAGCACCGGCAGGTGCTGGCGGGCAACGAGTTCGTGCTGGAAGGGCCGGACGCGGTGTGCCGCTGGCGCAATGCCTGCTCGCCGGAAGGGGACCGGGTGGACATCTCCATCCAAATCGACTATCTGGACACCGGCGAGGTGTTCCGGGAGCAATTTTCGGAGTACACCTACGAGGCGGACTATGTGAAGCGGGTGCTGGAACAGAGCGGCTTTGCGCTGGCCGACCTGCGGGACGGCGAGACCTTCGGCCCGCTGCGGCCGGAGAGCCAGCGCTACATTTTCACAGCGGTCAAACAATACACACAATTGGAGAAAACAGACAATGGCTAACATGATTCGCGGCATTTCCGACAACGGCGGCGTTGTGTTCTACGGTGTGGATTCCACCAACATCGTGGCCGAAGCCGAGCGCATCCACAAGACCAGCGCCGTCACCAGCGCGGCGCTGGGGCGGCTGCTCACCGCCGCTTCCATGATGGGCATCACCCTCAAAAGCGAGAAGGACTCCCTGACCCTGCGCCTCAACGGCGGCGGGCCCGCCGGCACCGTTCTTGCGGTGGCCGACGGCGCCGGCTGCGTGAAGGGGTATGTGCAGAACCCGGTGGTGGAGCTGCCCCTGCGCGGCGACGGAAAGCTGGACGTGGGCGGCGCCGTGGGCAAGGATGGCACCCTGAGCGTGGTGCGTGACCTGGGCCTGAAGGAACCCTATGTGGGCCAGATCCCGCTGGTGAGCGGGGAAGTGGCCGAGGACATCACCGCCTACTACGCAACCAGCGAGCAGACGCCCACCGTGTGCGCCCTGGGCGTGCTGGTCGACCCGGACCTTTCCATCCGGTGCGCGGGCGGCTACATGATCCAGCTTCTGCCCGGCGCCACCGAGCAGGAGATCACCATGCTGGAACAGAACGTGGCCAAGGCCCCCAGCGTTACCAAACTTTTGCAGCAGGGGATGGGCCCCAGGGAGATCATGGAACTGGTGCTGCGGGGCTTCGACCCGCAGGTGCTGGACGAGTATGATGTAGCCTATCAATGCGACTGCAGCCGCCAGCGGGTGGAGCGCGCGCTGCTGAGCATGGGCCGCCAGGAGCTGGAAAGCCTCGCCAAGGAAGAAAAGTGCGTGGAAGTGAACTGCCAGTTCTGCGGCAAGACCTACAACGTGGATGTGGCCAAACTCCTGAGAACCCTGTAAATTCTTTGCAAAGCCACATGGTTTGCCCGCCTTTGGAGAAACTAAAATAAAGTTGAGAAATAGTCTTGACAAAGCAGGAAAGATGCGGTAAAATAAACACCGTCGCCAAACGAGATTGGCGGTGCAAACCATGGATATGCGGCTTTAGCTCATCTGGTAGAGCGCCACCTTGCCAAGGTGGAGGTAGCGAGTTCGAGCCTCGTAAGCCGCTCCA
>NZ_CALXHK010000033.1:0-28302 GCF_944388085.1 Candidatus Allofournierella excrementigallinarum
ATGAGCACCCCCGCACCGGCGGCCAGCAGGCGGTTTGCCGCGCCGGCATAACTCTCGCCGGGCTCCGCGGTCAGAAGTTCCACGCCTTCGGCTTCCAGCGCGGCTTTCAGCGCGTCTGCATCCAGATAGGTCGTGCCGCTGGGGGAGGCGAGCAGCCCCACGCTGGGCGGCGGGGCGAAAAAGTCGATGGTGTAAAGATAGAAAAGGATGCAGGCGGCAGCGGCGCCCGCCAGCAGCAGCCCTTTAAAGATGTTTAAAAGAATATGTTTCATTGCGGTCACTCCCGGTCATGCGCTGTGGTCCGGCATCGCGCTGAGATAGCGGCTGGGCGGCATGCCCATGGACTTTTTAAACACTCTTGAAAAATAGAACTTGTCTGAAAAACCCACGCTTGTGGCGATCTCCGCAATGGAGAGCTGGGAGTTCTTCAGCAGATTGCAGGCCTCGCCGATGCGGTAGGAGGTGAGATAGTCGATGGGGCTCTGGCCCACGTTGCTCATGAACAGGCGATAGAGATGGCTGCGGCTGACGCCCACCGTGCGGGCGATGTCGTCGATGGTGATCTCGTGGGAATAATTGAACTGGATGTACTTGATGGCGTTCAGAACATACTGGCTGCCGGCGCTGGGGGCGTGTATCTCTTTTTCCGCGGCCTGATGCATCAGCTCAGACAAAAAGAGATACAGGTTGCCCACCATGGCTGCTTCATTTTCCGGTTTGGGACCGCGGGCGTTGAAGATGCTCAGCAGCGCCTGCTGCAGAGGCTCAGGCCGGGCGGAGTGAAACACCAGCTTCTGATCGGTGAAAGGAGTGTGCTGCACCAGTTTGGAGGCGTAAGCGCCGTTGAACCCCACCCAGTAGTATTCCCAGGGGTCGTCTTCGCTGGCGCTGTAGCCCGCCAGCTGGCCCGGACGCAGCAGAAAAAGGTCGCCGGGGCCCAGATGATGTTCCTGACCGCCGGCGCGATAGCAGCCGTGCCCGTCCACCACCAGGTGGATGAGGTAGTGGTCCCGCACCGCAGGCCCCCAGCTGTGCAGGGGAGCGCAGTGCTCCAGGCCGCAGTTGAAGATCGCCATCTCCACATGGTCGGAATAGTCCTGCTTGAAGGATTGTTTGTAAATTTCCGCCAAGATAAAGCCTCCTTGCCACGCCAAAACGTGGCCTTGTTTGACAAACAAAATTATTTTATCAGATTATTCAACAAAAGTCCATCCATTGTTTGGGCTTTCCATGCTTTTATACCTTCTGCCGCCGGCGGAAAGAGCGGAAGGTCCATTCACAAAAAATTTACAGGCGAGATATAGACGAATTCGTCTAAAAGGGATATACTGTCAAAATACAGACGGATTCGTCTATAATTTGCAAAGGAGATGCCTTTTCATGGAGGTGCTTTTTGATGTGCTGCGGCTGCTGGCCGCTGCTTTGATCGCGTTTGTGGCGGGCAAGCTGGTCGCCCGGCTGAAACTGCCTTCCATTCTTGGCTGGCTGATAGCAGGCATGATCATCGGCCCCCACGCCCTCGGCCTTTTGGGAGAGTCGGTGCTGGACTCCCGGTGATTCGGCGTGCTGGAAAGCCTTTTTGAATGCGTGTTCGGCCTGATGATCGGCACGGAACTCATCTGGAAGCAGATGAAAAAGGCCGGGCCGCAGATATTGGTCACCACTCTCACCGAGTCGCTGGGGACATTTTTGGCGGTGAGCCTGGTGTTCGGCGTCATCTTTTGGTTCACGGGCACGCCGCTGTACATGGCCTTCCTGTTTGGCGGCATCGCCCTGGCCACCGCGCCAGCGCCGTCGCTCTCGGTGGTCAGTTCGCTGAAAGCCGACGGCCCGGTGACCCGCACGCTCATCCCCATGGCCGCGCTGGACGACCTGGTGGGGGCGATGGTCTTTTTCCTGGTGGTAGCTTTTGTGTCTGCGCATCTTTCCACCGCGGACATCCCGGTGCTGGTGCTCATGCTGCTGGTGTTCCTGCCGGTGGTCATCGGCGCGGTCACCGGCTTTGCCGCGGGCAAAATGCTGCGCCGCACCAAAACCAGCGAGGGTGCGCTGGCGGTCATGCTGGGCATGCTTTTGCTCTCCGCGGGCATTGGCGTTGCCATCAACAGCGCGCTTCCGGCGCCGATCCTGAACTTCATGCTCATCGGCATGGCCTATTCGACGGCCTTCGCGAACATGATCACACAGCAGCAGCTGGGTAGCATAATGAAGGTGATGGATCTGGCCATCGGGGCCGCCATGATCGTGGTCATTCTGAACCTGGCCGCCCCTCTGGACTACCATCTGGTTTTTAACGCGGGCATTTACACCGCAGTGTATATCCTTGCCCGGGCGGTGGGAAAATACAGCGGCGCGTTCCTTGGCGCAGCGGTCACCCATGCCCCGCCGACGGTGAAAAAGTATCTGGGATTCACCCTGCTTCCCCATTCCGGGGTGTCGCTGGTGTTCACCGGCATCGTGGTGTCGATGCTGGAAGGGCCCGCCCCCGAGTGCGCGTCGCTGATACAAGGCACCATTGCCGCGGCGGCGGTCATCAACGAGATCATCGCGGTGTTCATGGCCAAGAAAGGCTTTGAATGGGCCGGGGAACTTCACAAGGCGGAAGGAGGGATGCGGGCATGACCCAAAAGGAGCGGCAGGAGCGCAGCAAAGAGGAGATATACCGGGCAGCTATGGAGGAATTCGGTACCCGCGGCTATGACGGCGCGAACATGGAGCACATCTGCGCCGACCACGGCATCTCCAAGGGCATGATGTACCATTACTATTCCAGCAAGGACGAACTGTTCCTGCTCTGCGCGGAACGAACCTTCCGGGAGCTGACGGACTATGTCGCCCAGGGCGTGGACGCGCTGGATGAAACAGACATCCCACAGGCATTCAAAGGCTTTTTCATGCTGCGCGAGGGCTTCTTTCAGGGCAGGCCCTGGGAGAAAACGGTGTTTGAGAGCGCCATGCTCCGTCCGCCGCGCCATTTGGCCGGGCAGATACAGGCACTGCGCGCGCCCATCCGCAGGCTGAACCGCGAGTTCATCGAGCGGACGGTGGCCCGTATGCCCCTCCGGCCGGAGCTGGAGCCGGAAAAGGTGAGCCGCTACCTTGCCGGCATCGAACCCTTCTTCCAGGACATCCTGAACAGTTTCCATGAGACGCAGGATCTGCACACTATGCTGAACGCATCGGGAGAACTGCTGAACATGGTGCTTTTCGGCGTTCTCCGCCAGGACGGCGGGGCCGAAGAGCGTTTGCCGCAAACATAAAAAAGGCCCCGGTTCAAATTGAACAGGTCCAGTAAAAATGGACAGAGACAAAAGACCCCCTGATGTAGGAAAATAGAACTACATCAGGGGGTCTTATCATGAAGAAGCGGAATTACACACACGTACAGGCGCTGCTGCCAGAAATCAAAGCCATGCTGGCAGAAGGGAAAACCCAACGGGAAGTTGCGGAACACTACGGATTTCAGGATAAACAGGTGGTAAAAAGGCTGCTTGTGCGTGAGCGGAGAAAAGAGCGCAAGGTGGAAGCCGGAATCCTCCCACGTCCCAAAGGCCGGCCGAGGAAAGAAGCTGCACCCAAAGACATTGTAGCGGAGCAGGCCCATGAGATTCAGCGGCTACGCATGGAGAATAAGCTGTTGCGGGATTTTCTGTACTGCACAGGAAGGAAGTGAAAGCAAGGGTAAAATACCATGTCATATATCGTCATCGAACAGAGTATCCGGTGACAGTCATGTGCAAATTCTTTTCCGTATCCAGAAGCGGCTACTATGCCTTTGTCCATCGTCTGGGCAGGCCGGAGAAGGATGCGTCTCTTGCGGAAATGATCGCACAGCAACGGGAACGCTGTTTTCGTACCTACGGGTACCGGCGGATGTGGTTATGGCTGAAACAGCAGAATATTTTCTGTGATCCAAAAACAGTGCTGCGGATCATGAAGAAATATGATCTGCTCGCAGAAATCCGCCGCCGCAGAAAATGGCAGCAGATGGGGCAGCAGCTCCACAAGTACGAGAATCTGCTGAACAGGGAGTTCCATGCGGACGGCCCCAACAGGAAATGGGTAACAGACATCTCCTATATCCACACAAAGCAAGGCGTATTGTACCTATCCATCATCCGGGACCTCTATGACAACAGCATTGTGGCTTACAAGACTGGAACGGAGCAAACGGTAAATCTGGTCCTGGACACTCTTCGTCTGGCCATGAAGCGAGAGAAAAAGAGAGTCGCTGCGGAGTTACAGCTCCACAGCGACCAGGGTGCTCAGTACGCCTCACAAGCATATTTTGAGCTAACTCAAACATACGGCATTACGCCGTCTATGTCAAGACGTGGAAATCCATATGATAATGCAATGGCGGAAAATTTCTTCTCTATCCTCAAAACGGAGTGCATTTACCGTCACAAACCGGCGACCTTTTCCGAAGCCAATGAGATGATCGACCGCTATATCCACTTTTACAACCATGAACGCATCCAGTTAATAACTGGAGAGGCGCCGCTGACGCGACGCCTCTCCGCTTAAAACTCAATCTTTCCTACCAGGGTCTCTTTTTTGTGCTGTCCGCACAAAATGGGGCGGTTCAGTTCATACGGTCCGGGGGATTTTTTATTTACCACCATACCTGAAGTATGCAGAAGAAAAAAGCGCAAGCAACGAACAGTGCAATAACAGATATGATTTTGCTTTTTTCACTCTTCATTGTTCCGCAAACGGCAACAAGAATCATATATAAGCCGGCGGCGAGAAAAAACAAAACCGCCGAAAAAGCATAGGCCATAAGGCTTTCTGGGAATTTAGCACCTTGAATAAAGTACCCAGGGAATAGCAATGCGCTTACAACCGGGCCTGCGGCAACAACCCAAGAAAGCGCCGTGAGGTAATTTCCGTGCATCGTTTTTTCTCTTTCTGCTGCATTCTTAATTTCTTGCGACAGCATTGAAATTGGAACCTTCTTTTCGGGTATGCCAATGGATTTGTCATATTCTTGGCGCAAGTTGCTGCTCATTAAAACGCGGTATGCTTCTTTTGTTTCAATGTCATCGCATTGCCCGCTTTTTAGCCATTTAGAATACATTTCGCAAATTTCATAATCAGACGCGCTTGGGGATACGCCGATAACTTCATAATAGCTTCTGCTCACTGTAACTGCCCCCCATTCTTTGCCCTCATTATGCCATATCAAGATAATATTATCAATATATGCGCGAAAAAGCGTTGACTTTTTGGAGTTCGATAAATGTGCATGTAACCACCACCGCCCGGGGCTTCGGCTCCGGGCATTTTTACATAGTCACATTTATTATATTACTATTTGATAATTATGTTACTAAGCATAAACCAAAAGCGCTCTTATAATATATTGGTTGATATATCGCAATAAGCTAACAAATAAACTAACAAATGCGCCGACGCACAAGTGATAAAATATAGCAAAAGCCCCGCAAACTGGCTTGTAAAGCCAATCTGCGGGGCTTGATTTTGGAGCTGGAAACGTGACTTGAACACGCGACCTGCTGATTACGAATCAGCTGCTCTACCGACTGAGCTATTCCAGCGGAACGGATATTATTGTAACGGAAAAAGCAGCGTGCGTCAAGAGATAACGGTCAATCCAGACAAAAATCCTCCGGGGAGAAACTGGGCAGCCGGGGCTGGCGGCGGGGCACCCGCTGGATGGGGTCGTAGAGGAACTTTTTGCAGTGGAAATAGGGAGAAACGACGCCCCGCTTCTGGCACAGGATCATGCGGGGGTCGGCAGCGCGGCGGCCGTGCTCACAGTATTCACAGGCCGGCTCCACATTCTGGCCGGGCACGGGATGCTTACGAAACACGGCGGCGCCTCCTTTTGGCATTTTCGTTCATTATACTCTTTTGGCCGTCGGATGTAAAGCCGAGGCCGTAGAGCGCCGCACAGCACAGCGCGAACAGAACGAGGGCGGCATCCGGCGCGGTGCGGCTCTGCACGATAAGCCGATCACCGGCGGCCGCCGCAGCGGCAGCTCCGGGCACAAGGCCCAGCAGAAGGCGCAGCGCCCCCAAAGAGAGGGCCAGATGCACAGGCCTTGCCGCCGCCAGCGGCAAAAGGGAAATGTCCCGGTCCAGAAGCGCCCGCACCTGCAAAAAGACCGAGAGGCTCTGGATGCTCAGAGCAGCGCAGCATCCGTAAACTGCCGCCGCGCCTCCCAGCCGGCTGGCCTGAACGCAGCCGCCGGTCACCTCCAGCAGCGCCGCAAGGGCGGCCCGCGCCGGCCCCGACGCAGGCAGAAAAGAACCCAGCCCGCGGTTCAAAAAACTGAAAAAGGTCACAAAACCGCACACCGCCAGCATGCTCTGCACCGCCCCCTGCACAGCCGGCACCAGGCCGATGCCCTGCACTGCGCCCTCCCGGCAGGAGAGGGGGTTCTTAATGGCCTCCGGCTCCGGGGCGAGCGCCAGCCGGGCAAGGAGCCCCGCTGCCAGGTCCGCCAGCAGCAGCGCGGCGAGGATGCACCAGCCCAGCCGCGGGCTGCCCAGCAAAAGGCAGCCCACCGTGTTCACCACGAAGGCGGGCCCGGAACCCACGCCGCAGACGAGAAGCAGCTGCGCCTGCCGCCGGGTAACGGCGCCCGCAGCATACATCTGCCCGATGACCCTTGCCGCCACGGCAAAGCCGCCCAGCCATGCCAGCAGCAGCGCGGTGGCGGCCCGGCTGTCCCGGATGCCGAGACCGAATCGGGTGCAGGGCCACACCGCCGCGCCCAGCGCCTTCGCCAGCGGGCTGGCCGCAATGATGGAAGAGACCACGAAAAAGGGGAACAGCGCCGGAATGACCTGCTCCGTGCAGCTGGTCAGCCCTGCCCGGATGCCCTCGATGCAGGCAAAGGGGCGGGCAAACAAAAGCGCCATCATTGCCAGCGCGCATACGCCGCCTGCGGCAGCGCGCAGGGGAATTTTCTTCATAAGCTCATCCTCCCGGCTAATATAAATAAGGGTAAGCGGCGCACAGCGCCGCGCAAAAGGGTCACTGAAACGGCAGGGGGCAGGAGATGAAACATAAACGCAAAACCAGACGGGAGAGCCCCGGGACCTATCTGAAGCGGCTGGTGCGTCAGCCGCCCGCCGCCTTTTACCGCCAGCCCGTTTTGCACATCCAATGCGGCGGGCAGGTGGAAGTGGAAGGCTGCAAAGGTGTTTTGCTTTACGACGAGAGCCAAATACGGCTGGATATGGGCGGCTGGCAGGTGAGCCTCTACGGCGACGAGCTTACCTTGTGCGGCGTCGGGGGGCGGATGCTCACCCTGAAGGGAAGGATCTTCCGCGCGGAATTTTCAAATGAGAGGTAAACGATGGGGCTGATTTGGGCAAACTGCTTCGCGGGGGTGGGCTTCGCCGCCTTTGGCGGGCAGAGCGAAAAGCTGATCACGCTGTGCAACCGGCAGGGCATTCCGCTTTATGCGGTGCGTCCTACGGCGGATGGGTTCACCGCGCATCTGCCCGCCCGCCGGTATCGGGAGGCCTCCCGCCTGGCGCGGCGCTGCGGCACCCGCCTGCGGGTGCGGGAAAGGCGGGGCGTCTTTTTTCGCCTGCGGGCTTACCGGGGCCGCTGGGGGCTTGTGCTCGCGCCGCTGGTGTTCGCGGCGGCGGTGCACCTGCTGGGGCAGAGCGTCTGGTCCATCCGATACGACGGGCTGGACGCGGCGGCCCGCAGCCGGGTGGAGCAGATGCTCTATTCTATGGATATTTGCGAGGGCGCGGTTTTAACCCAGGAAAAACTGCGTCTTGCGGAAAAACAGCTCATGGACGGGAACGAAGCCTTCGGCTGGGTGTCGCTGAACTTTGAGAAGGGACGGCTGGTGGTAGAAGCCAGCCCCGCGCTGCAAAAGCCTGCCATCGAGCCCAACGACCCGGTGGACCTGGTGGCGGCGGCGGACGGCATCCTGCTGGAGGTGAACGCCCAGGAGGGGTTCGCCGTCAAATCGGTGGGGCAGACCGCCGCCGCAGGGGAGGTGCTGGTGAGCGCCTACAAGCCGGACCCCTACGAGCAGCCGGTGGAAAGCCATGCCAAAGGGCTGGTGGTGGCGGCGGTGAAAAAGACCTACCAGTGCGTGCAGCCCTCTACTTATGAGGTGCAGGCGCTCACCGGCAAGGTGGCCAGCAGTTTCCGTCTGCGGCTGTTCGGCCACACGGTGGAACTGGGGGCGCAGCTGCTGGAGGGCGAGGAGGTGCGCACGGTGCACCGCCCGCTCACCGTGCTGGGCTTTGCGCTGCCCGCTACCATCGAAGAACGGTATGCCCCCCAGCGGGAGGCGCGCCAGTTCCACCTCACGCCGGACGGCGCGCGCCAGTACGCCCGCTTTGCCTGCCTTGCTCAGCTTTACGCGGAGTTTCCGGACGCTGAGATCATCGCGGAAAGCCGCCAGGAAAGCTGGGACGGCGGCACCTTGACCTACACCATGACGGTGGATTTCAAGGCGGACATTGCCCGGGAAAAGGGTGGATGAAAACACCGCAAAATTTTGTGTAAAACAGACAGTTCCTATTGGAATATTTTGTGGTATAATAACGATGTGTTCGTGGGCGCCGGTGCAATTGACCGCCCCGCGGGATTTTGGCAAGTGAGCAGGTGTGGAATGGCAGAAAAACTGATCGAGCTGAACAGTGTGGAAACGGCGCTGGCGATCTTCGGCAGCCGGGACGAGAACATCCGCCTTTTGGAGAACGAATTCTCCATCACGGCGGTGTGCCGCGGCTCCCAGATCAAATTCACCGGCGAGCCGGAGCAGGTGGCGGCAGCCGCCCGCGCGGTGGACGCCATGCTCACATTGCTGGAAAACCACACCCCGCTGGAAGAGCAGACGGTGCGCTACTGCATCAGCCTGGCCGGCGCGGGGGAAGAGCGCCGCGTGCGGGAGCTCACCCAGGATTTTGTGGCCGTGACCGCCAAGGGCCGGCCCGTGCGCCCCAAAACGCTGGGCCAGCGGGAGTATCTGCAGGCCATCAAGCAGAACGCCGTCACCTTCGGCGTGGGCCCTGCCGGCACCGGCAAGACCTACCTGGCGGTGGCCATGGCGGTGAAGGCCTTCAAGAGCAAGGAAGTCAGCCGCATCATCCTCACCCGGCCTGCCGTGGAGGCGGGGGAGAAGCTGGGCTTTCTGCCCGGCGATCTGCAGAACAAGGTGGACCCCTATCTCCGCCCGCTGTATGACGGCCTGTTCGATATGCTGGGGGCCGAGAGCTTCCAGAAGCTGCTGGAAAAACAGACCATCGAGGTGGCCCCGCTGGCCTACATGCGCGGCCGCACGCTGGACGACGCCTTTATCATCCTGGACGAGGCCCAGAACACCAGCCGGGAGCAGATGAAGATGTTCCTCACCCGCATGGGCGCCGGCAGCAAGGTGGTGGTCACCGGCGACGTGACCCAGATCGACCTGCCGGACCGCAGCCGCAGCGGCCTTCTGGACGCCTTGAACGTGCTGAAGAATGTGGAGGGCATCGCCCGGGTCTACTTCACCGAAAAGGACGTGGTGCGCCACCGCCTGGTGCAGGAGATCGTCAAGGCCTATGACCGGGCGGCGCGGCAGCGTCGCAACCCCTGAACTGACGCCCTGATCCTGGGCGTTTTGCGCGGGCAGGGCCCCGCGGACGGAATCATCAAAAACATAAAGAGGTGAAACGGTGTGTCAAACAAAGTGTTGATCACAAACCAGCAGAAGAAGGTGAAGATCCCCTCGGGCCTGCGCATCCTGATCCGCCGCAGCTGCAACGCTGTGCTGGAATTTGAGGGGTTCGAGCAGCCCGCGGAGATCAGCGTGACCTTCGTGGACAACGCCGAGATCCAGACCCTGAACGCCCAGTATCGGGGCAAGGACATGCCCACCGACGTGCTCAGCTTCCCCTTGGGCGAGGACGGCAAGTACGACGTGGACCAGGACACCGGCGCCTGCCTTCTGGGCGACATCGTGATCTCCATGGAGAAGGCGATGGAGCAGGCGGAACTCTACGGCCACCCGCTGCAGCGGGAAGTGGCCTTCCTCACCGTGCACTCCATGCTGCACCTGCTGGGCTACGACCACGAGCAGGGGGGCCTTGCCGCGGTGAAGATGCGGGAAAAGGAAGAGGCCGTGCTCATCCAGCTTGGCCTGCCCCGCACGGTGTCTTATACGGCGGACCAGATCTGATATGCGGCGGTTTTTTGCCGGGTTCGGCTATGCGGCGCAAGGCTTCTGGGCGGCGGTGAAAGAGGAGCGCAACCTGCGCTTTCACCTGTGCGCCGGGGCATATGTGCTGCTGGCCAGCCTGTTCTATCCTTTTGGCGCGGTGGAATACGCCCTGCTGTTTCTCTGCATCGGCGGCGTGATCGCGCTGGAGCTGGTCAACTCTGCCATCGAGCGGTCGGTGGAATCCCCCGACCCCGCCCACTGGCGGGCGGCGGGCGGCGCCAAAGACATGGCCGCGGGCGCGGTGCTGGCCTTCAGCATCGCCTCGGCGGCGGTGGGCGTGATGCTGTTCTGGCAGCCGGAGGTGCTGTGCGCCATCCCCGGCTGGTTCTTCGCACGCCCCTGGGCCCTGGCCCTGCTGGCGGCGTCTCTGGCCGGGGCCTGGCTCTTTGTGTTCTGGCCCGAACGAAAGAAAGGATGATCCTTTGCAGACCTCATCGGTTTTTGTGGCCCTTGTGGGCAAGCCCAATGTGGGCAAATCCAGCCTGACCAACCGGCTGGTGGGGGAGAAGGTGGCCATCGTTACCTCCAAACCCCAGACCACCCGCACCCGCATCACCGGCATCGTCACCCGCGGGCCGGTGCAGTATGTCCTGCTGGACACCCCGGGCGTGCACATCCCCCGCACAAAGCTTGGCGAGCGGATGAGCAAGACCGTGACCGACAGCGTGGCGGATGTGGACGTGAGTTTGATGCTTTTCGAGCCCTACGGCGAGTTCACCGAGGCCGAGCAGGCCATGATCGGCGCGCTGCGGGGCACCCCCGCCGTGGCGGTCATCAACAAGACCGACACCTTGAAAAACGAGGCGGACCTGGCGGCGCGCACCGCGCAGCTGGAGGCGCTGGGGGTGTTCGACAAGGTCGTGGCCATCAGCGTCCGGGAGGACAAGGGCTGCGAGGAGCTGTTCGGCATCCTGGCGGCCTACGGTGTGGAAGGCCCTCACTATTTCGACGACGACGCCTACACCGACATGCCGGAAAAGGCGCTGGTGAGTGAAATTCTGCGGGAAAAGATGCTGCTTTTTTTGCGGGACGAGGTGCCCCACGGCATCGCCGTCACGGTGGAGCGCTTCAAAGAGCGGGAAGACAAGAACATCATCGACATCGACGCCAACATCTACTGCGAGCGCAAGAGCCACAAGGGCATGGTCATCGGCAAGGGCGGCCAGATGCTGAAAAAGATCGCCAGCGCCGCCCGGGCGGACTGTGAGGAATTTCTGGGCGCGAAGGTGAACCTGCAGTGCTGGGTCAAGGTGAAGGACGACTGGCGCGACAGCGACTTTTTGCTGAACGACTTTGGCTTTGCTCAAAACAAATGATGCTGTCGGTTAAACACGACGCGTCGCAAAAATTTTTCTACATCGCTGGACAACTTTTCCGGGCATACCGGCGTACAATGGTGGAACAGTACCACCAGGGGGCGACCAGCGATGGACAGCAGCGGTTCTTATTGGAAAGAGTTTGAAACGACCGGCGGCGTGCGGGAGTACCTGAATTACAAAAAGGCTCTGCGCACCGGGCAGCCCGGGCTGCCGCCGCCCGCGGGAGACGAACATGCAACTGGTAACGCCGGGCCTGGTGCTGCGGGAAGTGAAGGTGGGGGAATCTGACCGTATCCTCACCATCCTCACCCCGGAGCACGGCCTTATCTCCGCATCTGCCAAGGGAAGCCTGCGCCTGAAAAGCAAACTTTTCAGTGCATGCGGGCTTTTTTGCTATTCGGAATTCACCCTGTTTGCGGGCAAGACCATGTATATGGTGGACGACGCCCAGGTCAAACAGGTGTTTTTCGGTCTGCCCAAAAGCATCGAGGGCATGGCGCTGGCCATGTATCTGGCGGAAATCGCCCAGACCCTGCTGCCCAGCGGCGGCGAGGCGGCGGCCCAGCTGCGCCTTCTGCTCAACAGCCTCTACCTCATCAGCGAGCAGAAAAAGCCCCTGGCCCAGATCAAGGCGGTCTATGAGCTGCGCTCGGTGTGCGAGGCGGGGTATATGCCCGCTTTGCTCTGCTGCAAAAGCTGCCAGAAATACGACGGCGGCGATTTTTACTTCGATGTCGGCGCGGGCGAACTGCTCTGCGGCGGCTGCGCCGAGACCCAGGGCCTTGCGCCCAACCTGGACGAGGGCGCGCTCATCGCCCTGCGCCACATCGCCCTGGTGGAGGACAAGAAGGTGTTCGCCTTCTCTCTTTCGCCCAAAAGCCTGGAAAAACTGGGCCGCGTCACCGAGCGCTACGCTGCCGCCCGGCTGGACAAGCCCATGAAAACGCTGGATTTCCTTCACTCTGTGATGGAGTGAACCGATTTACATAGCGGGGGCTGCGCCCCTTTGAGGAGGACCATGGATACAAGCTATCGCAAAACACTGGAACTGGACAAAATCTTGGAACGGGCGGCGGCGCTGGCCGTCTGCCCCGAGGCCCGCGCCCTGCTTTTGGAGCAGCCGGCGGGCGAAACGCCCGACGAGGTACGCTATGCTTTGAGCCAGACCGACGCCATCGCCAGCCTGCTGCTGAAAAACGGCAGCCCGCGCTTTGGCGGCGTGTCCGGCGTGGACAAGGTGGTGAGCCGCGCCGTCAAAGGCGGCGTGCTCTCCATGGCCGAGCTGCTGGAGGTGGCAGGCGCGCTGCGCAACTTCCAGAATCTTGTGGCCTGGTACGGCCTCACCGAGCACGACATGCTGCCGGTGGACGACCTGTTCTACGCCCTCAGCCCCCAGCCCGGGCTGGAAAAGCAGATCAGCGGCGCCATCCTCTCGCCGGAGGAAATGGCCGACACCGCCAGCAACACCCTGTTCGAGGTGCGCCGCAAGATACAGGCCACCGAAAACTCCATCCGGGACAAGCTGGACGCCATCATCAAAAACAGCACCACCAACAAATTTTTGCAGGACGCGGTGGTCTCCATCCGAAACGGCCGCTTCGTGGTGCCGGTGCGCTCGGAGTACCGGGGCGAAGTGGGCGGCGTCATCCACGACGTGTCCAGCAGCGGGGCCACCGTGTTCGTGGAACCCACCGCCGTGGTGGAGGCCAATGCCAAAATCATGCAGCTGCGCAGCCAGGAAAAGGCGGAGATCGAGCGCATCCTCATCGCCTTCACCGAGCAGGTGGCCTCCATCGAGCCGGTGTTCAACTTCAGCTACAAGGCCATGCTGGACATCGACGTGCTGCTGGCCAAGGCACATCTGGCCCTGGAGCAGAAGGCCTGGATGCCCCAGGTGGCAGACGATGTGCATTTCGATCTGAAAAAGGCCCGCCATCCCCTCATCGACCCCGGCAAGGTGGTGCCCATCGACGTGGCGCTGGGCGAAACTTATGACACCCTGGTCATCACCGGCCCCAACACCGGCGGCAAAACGGTCACCCTCAAGACCGCCGGCCTGCTCTGCGCCATGGCCCAGCACGGCCTGCTCATCCCCGCCCACGAGCACAGCACCGTCTGTGTGTTCACCGACTATCTGGTGGACATCGGCGACGAGCAGAGCATCGAGCAGAGCCTGTCCACCTTCTCGGGCCACATGAAAAAGATCACCGGCATCCTGGACAATGCCTTCAAGGGCAGTCTGGTGCTGCTGGACGAGCTGGGCGCAGGCACCGACCCCGCCGAGGGCGCGGCGCTGGCGGTGAGCATCATCGAGCAGCTGCGCATCCAGGGGGCGCTGGTCATGGCCACCACCCACTATTCCGAACTGAAGGTGTTCGCACTGGAAACGGCGGGCGTGGTGAACGCCAGCTGTGAGTTCGACGTGGAGAGCCTGCGCCCCACCTACAAGCTCAGCGTGGGCGTGCCGGGCAAGTCCAATGCCTTCCTCATCAGCGAAAAGCTGGGCCTGCCCGCCCGGGTCATCCAGCGGGCCCAGACCCACCTTGCCAGCGATGACAAACGGCTGGACGACGTGCTGGCCCAGCTGGACGATTTGAAGCTGCAGCTGAAAGAGAGCCAGGCCGAGGCGGAAAAGGCCAAGGCCGAGGCGGAGAAGATGCTGGAAAAGGCCCGGGAAAAGTGTGACGCGCTGGTGCGCCAGGGCGAGACCGAGCTGGAAGCCGCCCGCCTCAAGGCGCGGCAGATGGCCCAGCAGGTGCAGGCGGAGGCCTACGCCCTCACCGACGAATTGCACAAGCTGCAAAAAGACGACAAACAGTCCGCCGCCCAGCGGGCCGCCCGCGCCCGGGAGATCGCCCGCAAGGATTCCGAGCGCCTGTTCTCCAAAAGTGATGTGGCCCACAACCCCGTGCGCCAGTTCGTGCCGCTGAAGGAGGTGCGGGTGGGGCAGGAGGTGGTCATCGCCGAGTATGACCAGCTGGCCACCGTCACCTCTCTGCCGGACCGGAACGGCATGGTGGAGGTGCGCGCAGGCATCATCAAGACCAAGGTGCCCCTTTCCGGCCTCAAAGCGCCGGACAAGCTGCAAAAACCCCAGAAAAAGGGCGGCCGCGCCGCTCCCGCGCCCCGCAGCGCCACTGTGCAGCGGGTGGAGCGCAGCGCCAGCATGGAGATAAACCTGCTGGGCATGACCGTGGAGGAGGCGCTGATGGAGACCGATCAGTTCATCGACCACGCGGTGATGAACGGACAGACCATGGTCTACCTCATCCACGGCAAGGGCACCGGCGCTCTGCGCAACGCCATCCACCAGCACCTGCGGGGCCACAAGAACGTCAAGAGCTTCCGCCTGGGCCGCTACGGCGAGGGCGAGGCCGGCGTGACGGTCGTGGAGCTGAAATGACCCCAAAAGGGGCAGCGCCCGGAAAAGAGCGCTCAAAAACGAAAAGGGCCTGCCCTGCGCGAACAGCGGGGGGCAGGCCCTTTTTCTCTGCATTGCGCTGGCGGCTGGAGAGGGAGAAGGGGGCTTTATCGTGCCGGCGCCTTCCTTGCGGGGCTGGTAAAACGCCCTGTTTGAAAAGGGCCCTCGGGTGATACGGCTGCAATACATATATTCCTAATTTCTGCCAGCCATAGTATAATAAAGCCAACATCAGATCAGAAGTTATGGAGGTGTTTTGCCAAATGAAAATAGAAATTGGAAAAGATTTCCCAAAGTATTTCAGACCTTCATATCCAGAGGAGTTTGAACTGTTTTCGCATTTTGAAGTAACAGCGGGGATCCCCACTGTTCTCTTTGCGATCACCACTTGGAAAGAAAACGGAAAGCCAAATGTTTGCTTTCATTCCTGGAGTTGTTTTCATGGGGACAAGACCTCTTTTTTCGCCGTGATGGGAAATCTATATCAGCACACACATACTTTTTCCAATATCCAAAGGGAAAAGTGCTTTTGCATCAACTTCCTTCCGATAAGCTGCTATGACAGGCTGGTAAAGACGATCCGCCATAACGATTTGGAAGAGGATGAATTTGCGATAGGGGGCTTTACTCTTTCCCATGCAAGATCGATCCATGCTCCGGCCATTCAAGAAGCCTTTATAAACATGGAGTGCACCTTAAAGGAGATACAAGACTTGAGCGGCGCGGGCGTTACAGCGATGGTGATCGGCCAGGTGCAGCACATTTCTGTTGAAGAAAACTATGCGCGGGGCTATGAACAGCGGTATGGCAGGGAAGGGTTTATGATGCTGATACCGGCGCCGCAAGACCTTGTCACGGGCGCGCCAAGCCAGTCTGCGATCGCCACTGTAAAGATAGAAAAATATGATTGACGAAGGCTCTGCTGCCAGGGGCTTTCACATTTAAATGCGCTGGCGGGGGAGCGCGGCCAGCCCACCCTCCCGGCGGTCACAGCCGGCCCTTGATGCGGCCCAGGGCGTTTTTCTCCAGCCGGCTCACCTGGGCCTGGCTGATGCCGATCTCCTTTGCCACTTCCACCTGGGTCTTGCCCGAGAGATAGCGCAGCGCCATGATCTTTTTTTCCCGCTCGCTCAACGCCTGCACCGTGTCTTTGAACATGATGCCGCTGATCCAGCTGTCCTCGCCGCCGCCGTCGCCCAGCTGATCCATCACATAGATGGTGTCGCCCTCGTCGCTGTACACCGGCTCATAGAGGCTCACCGGGTCCACCACGCTTTCCAGCGCCAGGGTCACGGTGGCCGTGGGCAGCTGCACTCTGCGGGCGATCTCGTCCATGTGGGGCTCCCGGTTCAGTTCCTTTTGCAGCTGCTCCTTGGCCTGCATGGCCTTGTAGGCGATGTCCCGCACCGAACGGGAGACCCGCACGGCGTTGTTGTCCCGCAGGAAGCGGCGTATCTCGCCCACGATCATGGGCACCCCGTAGGTGGAAAACCGCACGTTCAGGTCTGGGTCGAAGTGGTCGATGGCCTTGATGAGGCCGATGCACCCCACCTGGAACAGATCGTCCATGCTTTCGCCCCGGCCCGCGAATTTCTGCACCACGCTCAGCACCAGCCGGAGGTTGCCCTGGATCATCCGCTGGCGGGCCTCTTTGTCGCCCGCGCGGGCAGCCCGCAGCAGAGCGGTTTTTTCCTTCTCGGTGAGCACCGGAAGTTTTGCGGTGTTCACACCGCAGATCTCGACCTTGCCGTAATACAAAGATGGTCACGCTCCCCCCTTGGCATGACAAAAGTATGGCCGCCCGCCGCGCCGGGCAAACAGCGCGGCCGCTGGTAAAAGCTGGCCGCACATCCGCCGCCCGCGCGCATACAGTGAGGGGGAAGGGGAGTGATCTTGTATGGAGATTCGTATCCTGGCGGCGCTGGCCGTGGGGGGCGTGCTGCTGGCGGCGGTGCTCATCACGGTGATCGCGGCGCTGCTGTATTCCCGGTTTGGCACGGGGCAGCGGGAGTACGCCCGGCCGGATTTCGGCCGCCGCGCGGGTTTTCGTGCCAGAAGCCTGCCGGAGAGCGACATCATCCGGCTGGAGCGCATCTCTCTTTTGAACGGGGCGGTGGCCCAGCTGGAGTACACGGTGGAGCCGGAGTGGAAACTTATCCTGCGGGTGGGCCGCGCAGGCGCCGACCTGCGGGCGGGCGATTTTGAACAGATGTTCCGGGAGCAGGCGACTTTGTATCACCGGGACATCCGGGTGAACATCAGCCAGAACGAGGGCGGCGCGGCGATGCTGCGCTGGACCAAGAACGGCTTTGATTATCTGCTTGCTTTGCCAGACAGCGAGATGGGCCTGCGGGGCGGCATGATGCCGCTGTTCGTGCAGCAGACCGAAATGGTGGAAAGCAGGGCCGCCTGACGAAAAGCAGAACAGGGCCCCCGCCGCTTGCAAGCGGCGGGGGCCCTGTTCTGCTGCAACATCAGCACATTTTTTCCAGGTCCCGGCGCAGCCGGGCGATGATGCGCTTTTCCAGCCGGGAGATGTAGCTTTGGGAGATGCCGATCTCGTCGGCCACCTCTTTCTGGGTGTGCTCCACGCCGTCCAGAAGGCCAAAGCGCATCTGCATGATCTGCCTTTCCCGGGGGGCAAGCCGGTCCACCGCCGCCAGCAGCATGTCCTTCTCTGCATCCTGCTCCAGCTGGGCGCTGATCTGGTTCTGGTCGGTGCCCAAAATGTCGGACAAAAGCAGTTCGTTGCCCTCGCCGTCGGTGTTCAGCGGCTCGTCGATGCTGGTCTCCTGGCGGCGGTTGCTGCTCTTACGCAGGAACATCAGGATCTCGTTTTCGATGCAGCGGCTGGCGTAGGTGGCCAGCTTGATGTTTTTGGCGGGCACAAAGGTGTTCACCGCCTTGATAAGCCCGATGGTGCCGATGGAGATGATGTCCTCCACGGCAACGCCGCTGCTCTCGAACTTGCGGGCAATATACACCACCAGCCGCAGGTTGTGGGTGATGAGGATGTCGCGGCAGCTCTGGCGCCCCTCTTCCAGCCCCTGGAACACCAGCTTTTCCTCTTCGGGGGTCAAAGGCGGCGGCAGGGCCTCCGGCCCGCCGATGTAGTAGACGCCGCCGGGCAGCCGAAGCCGCGCCAGCAGACGGCGAAGCCCGGCCAGCAGACGGCGCAGTGGATTCAGGTGCATGCTTTGGACCTCCTTTCGGTCTCATCCATCAGAAATTCCCGCCCGAACAGGGCCTGGAACTGCCCGTCCCGCAGGGGCTCGGCGGTGAACACCGCCGTCACGTTTCGGGCAGTGAGCGTGCGCCCCTGGCCGGTCAGCCGGGCGCAGGCGGCGGTCAGCCCCGGCAGCACGGCGCTGCCGGCGGCCCCGGAACAGGGAACCAGCCGCAGCCCCAGCCCCTCGGGCGGCAGGGGATTCTGCCCGGAAAAATACCCCATGAGGAATGCGTTCACTTCGTCCGAAAGCTGACGTTCCACCCCCGGCCAGCTGACCAGAAGGGTCTGGCGCCCGCCCACCGGGTCCCGCAGGAAAAAACCGGTGTCATAGTAGGCCTGGGCCCGCACCCCGCGGCCGGCAAGCCGCAGTTCCAGCTGCCAGGGCTCCTGGTCGGCCGGCGGCCCGAAAACGAGAAGCACCAGCCGCACCGCCAGATACACCGCCAGCACCGAGAGCACCAGCACCATAGGCGAAAGGTCCACATACACCGTCAGGTTGTGCACCCGCACGCCATTCATGCCGCCCCGCTGCAGCCCCAGCAGGGCAAGGCCCGCGAGGCCCAGATTGAGGGCGAAGAACCATGCCCCCGCCCGCAGAAAAGGGCGGAGGCCGTGCCAGCCGAAGGCGGCCAGCGTGACCAGCGCGGCGCTGGCCAGCTTGTAAGCAAAGCCCAGCGGCGCGGGCAGGGCGGGCGCCAGCAGGATGAGGGTGCTGGCCGCGGCCAGCGCCGCCCCGGCCAGGGCGCGGGGCACGGGGCAGGCTGCGCCGGCAAGCCACCCGGCCGCCCGCAAAAGAAAATACCCTGCGATGAAATTCGTCACCAGCAGGATATCCAGATAGACAACGATCTTCACGGCCCCACCTCCCGGCTACCAGTGTACCGCGCGGCGGCGGAGAAGACTGTCAAAAGCTGGGTGAAGGGCCGGGCCGCCCGGGCATAAAAACTCCCCCGCGCCGCCGGCACGGGGGAGAGAACAGCGTTTACCAGAGCAGATGCTCCTTGATGGGGATGCCGCAGGCGTTCAGCGCCCGCAGGAAGGACGCGCCGCCCTTGTAGTGGATGCCGGTAATGCCCAGGTCATAGGCGGCGGTGGTGTTCAGCTTGTTGTCGTCCACGAAGATGGTCTCGCCGCACACCAGGCCGTAGCGCTCGATGAGAAGCTGGAAAATGCGGGGGTCGGGCTTGTTGGCGCCAGCCTCGCAGGAGGCCACGCCGCCCTCGAACAGGGGCCAGAAGTCCCGCTGCTGCATCTCCTCATAAACGTCCCAGGGGATGTTGGAAAGATAATACAGCGAGAAGCCCATCTTTTTCAGCCGCTTCATCACGTCCACCGTACGGCGGCGGGTCTTGAGCATGCGGTACCAGTCGTCCAGCACGCTCTGCACCTCAAAGGTGCAGCCGGCCTCGGCGGCCTTCTGGAGCATGGCGGCATTGCCGGCCTCCCGGTCCAGCTCGCCGGCGTCCAGCTGGCGCCATTCCACGCTGCCGAAGGTGATGTCGTACACCTTGGCCTCCACGGCTTCGTCGTAAAAACGATCCAGCAGGAAATCGCGGGGTGCAAAATCCACCACGACGCCGCCCAGATCGAACACGATGTTTTTGTACATGGGTCATATCCTCCCGAAGAAAGGGTCGTTCATTGACAAGTTTCATCCATTATACACTATTTTGTGCTAAAATACAAAACCGGGCACATATCTTTTCAACAGGCAGACATGGGGCGCGTTGCAATAGGTTGGGGGTCAGCATCGTTTAGTATAGCGAGGGCGCTCCGCCGCACGGCCCGGAAAGGGGAGGACCATGACCCTGAGCGAGCTTTGCAAAAAGGATGTGATCCAGGTGCCGCTGGGGGCGAACCTCGGCCGGGCGGACGACCTTCGCTTCGACCCGCAGACCGCCGCCCTTGAGGGGCTCGTCCTGCTGGGCCGGCCGCGGCTGTTCGGGCTGCTGGGCCGGCAGGAGGACGTGTTCATTCCCTGGCGGGAGATAGACGCCATCGGCGCGGACGTGATCCTTGTCCGCACCCAGCTGCCCGCCGGCGCGCCCAAAGCCCGGGGCGGGTTCTGGGCGCGGCTGCTGGAATGACGGCAAAATTTTTTCAGGAGGTTTCATTTCCCTTGCAAACGACGTTGAAACAGAGAGCGCCCTGGCGGGCGAAACTTTCCTTCTTCTGGTGGCCGCTGGCTCCCATCGTGGCCACCGTCACCCTGCTGTGCACCGAATGGATCCACCGGGGGGCCTTGAGCGCCTCTTTCTGGACCGACAATTTTCTGCCTCACTTCGGCAGTTATGCCTGCAGCTGGCTGCTCATCCTGTGCACTTATCTGTTTTTGGCAAACCTGACCCGGCTGCCCGCGCTGGCGGTGCTGGTGTGCGGCACGGGCGGATGCATCCCCGCCGTGGTGACCTATTTCAAGCTCAAGCTGCGGGGCGAGCCCTTCTTTCCCTGGGACCTCTCCCAGGGCGCGGAGGCCGCCGACGTGGTGGGCAAGGCCGGCCTGGAGCTGCAGACCTCCATGTGGGCCAGCGCCCTCATCCTTCTGGCGCTGGCCGTTTTCGCCTGCCTTGTGCCCCGTCCCCGGGGAGGCGTTCTGTGGCGGTTCATCCTCTCCTGGGCGGCGCCCGGTGCGGGCGGCCTCGCCCTGCTTTTCTTTGTGTTCCTCAGCCCTGCCGGCTCCCGGCTGGCGGGCATCGTGCCGGACATGTGGATGCAGAACCGCTACTACCGCAACTACGGCGTGATCGCGGGCTTTCTGACCAACATCCAGAACCTTGAGGTGGACGAGCCCGCAGGCTACAGCGAAGAAACTGTGAAGGCGCTGCTGGAACAGGCCTACAGCCAGGACCTTGCCCCGGAGCTTGACGGCAGCTACGCCCAGGCGGGGGACGGGAAGATCACCCGGCCCAACATCATCTTCATCATGGATGAATCCTTCTGGGACGTGCAGGAGCTGGAAGACTACGGCGTGGTCTTCGACCAGCCGGTCACGCCGAACCTCCACCGCCTGATGGAGACCTCTGCTTATGGCAAGGCCTACAGCCCCAGCTTCGGCGGCGGCACCTGCGATGTGGAGTTCGAGGCCCTCACCGGCTTTTCGGTGGAGTTTCTGCCCAGCGGGTCCAAGCCCTTCCAGCAGCATGTGACCCGGCCCATGTTCTCCATCGCGTCGTACTTAAAGGACCAGGGCTACGCCACCCAGGCCATCCACTGCTATTATGCCAAGTTCTGGAGCCGCAACACCGCCTATCCCAACCTGGGCATCGACGAGTTCATCTCGCTGGAGGACTTTGTGGCCCCCGAGCGCAAGCGGGACACCGAGTGGTCCGGAGGCCTTGTGACCGACGCGGAGATAGCCCGGCGCATCATTCAGGAGTATGAGGAGCGGGACAAGGACAAGCCCCTTTTCATCCACGCCGTGACCATGCAGAACCACACCAGCTACAATAAAAACAACTACCCCGAGGATGAACTGGTGGGCATTCTGGAGGCCCCGGAAGGCATCAGCGAGAGCACCCTCGGCGCATTGCAGGACTTTGCCACCGGCGTGCGGGAGGCGGACGCCATGCTGGGCGCCCTCACCGACTACTTCAGCCAGGTGGACGAGCCTACCATCCTGGTGTTCTGGGGCGACCACTACAACCCCATCGGCAGCGGCTATGAAGTCTACACCGCCACCGGCTACGCCTCCGGGGCGGACAGCGAGAGCCCCGAACTCCACCAGATGCCTCTGCTCATCTGGAGCAACTACTGGGACGGCAAGGTGGACCTGGGCACCGTGGCGGCTTATCAGATCAGCCCGGTGCTGATGGAGCTCTACGGCCTGGAAGAGCCGCCTATGTTCCGCTATCTGGCAAATCAGCTGTCCGTCTACCGCAGCCGCACGCTGGGCGTGACCATCCTGCCCGACGGCACCGCCACCGACGCCGCCCTCACCGAGGAACAGGAGCAGTGGTTCCAGAACCACTGGCTGCTGCAGTATGACCTGATGTTCGGCGAGGAATACGCCCTGACCCGGTGACGGGCCGCGCTTCGGTTTACAAAGCCCCGGGCCCGCGGTATAATGGCTTTGGATCTGCCCGCGGGGAAAGGGGGAGCAAGAACGATGGACGAGGAGCGTTCCGGGGAACTTCTGCGCATGGAAGGCGTTGTGGAGCACGTCATCTTTGAAAATCCCGACACCGGCTATGCCGTGTTCGAGGTCAACGCCGGAGGCGAGCTCCACGTGGTCACCGGCGAAGTGGGCGAGGTGAACGTGGGTGAAAGCGTCACTGTTTATGGCCGGTTCGAGACCCACCCTGCCCACGGCCCGCAGTTCAAAGCCGAAAGCTGTGAGGCCGGCATGCCCCAGGACCTGGCGGCGACTCTCGCCTATCTCTCCAGCGGGGCGCTGCCCTACATCGGCCCCGCCACAGCAAAAAAGATCGTGGAGCGATTCGGCGCCGACTGCCTGGAAGTCATCGCCAACGACCCGCTGCGCCTGACCGAGCTGCGGGGCATCACCCCCGAAAAGGCAAACGCCATCTCAAACGAGTTCAGGCGGATGTTCGGCGTGCGGGAGGCGGTGGCCTATCTGGGCCGCTTTGGCGTCTCGCCGGCGCAGGCGGTGGAGGCGTACCGCCATCTCGGCCCTTGCGCGGTAGAAGAGATAAGCCGCAATCCCTACATCCTCTGCGGCGAACCGCTGCACCTGAAATTCCGCCAGGCGGACGCCATCGCGGCGGAACTGCAGATGGACTTGGAGGACTTTCTGCGGGTGCGGGCGGGCCTCCTTTACATCCTGCGCCACAACACAGGCAACGGCCACACCTGCCTGCCGCGTGAAGGGCTGGTGCGGACCACCGCCAAAAGCCTGGCGGTCGAGCCGGACGCGGTGGACGGCGAACTGGACCGCCTGCTGGATGATGGCGAAGTGCGCAGATGCACCCGGGCGGAGGGCGAGTTCATTTTTCTGCCGGACCTTTTCAGTGCCGAGGCTGACATCGCCGCCCGGCTGTGGGAACTCAGCCGCCATCCTGCGGCCCCGCCCGCCGGCGTGGACCGGAGCATCGCCATTCTGGAACGCGCCCAGGGCTTTGCCTACGCGGAAGAACAGCGCACGGCCATCCGCACGGCCATGAGCAGCAGGGTCATGGTGCTCACCGGCGGGCCGGGCACCGGCAAGACCACCACCGTGAACGCCATCCTCTCGCTTTTGCAGCATTCCGGGCAGCGGGTGGCTCTCTGTGCGCCCACGGGGCGTGCGGCCAAGCGCCTGTCGGAACTGACGGGCCAGAAGGCCCAGACCATCCACCGGCTGCTGGAGGTGGACTATGACCCCCAAAGCCGCCTTTTGCGCTTTATCCACAACGAGAAAAACCTGCTCAAATGTGACGTGGTGGTGCTGGACGAGATGAGCATGGTGGATGCAAAGCTGTTCCAGAGCCTGCTGGCGGCGCTGCGCCATGGCTGCCGCATCATCATGGTGGGCGACGCCGACCAGCTGCCCAGCGTGGGCCCCGGCAACGTTCTGGGCGAGGTCATCCAGAGCGGTGTGGTGCCCACCGTGCGGCTGGAGCATATCTTCCGCCAGTCCGCCAAAAGCCTCATTGTGGAAAATGCCCACCGCATCGTCGAGGGCCTTGCACCCAAAAAAGGCACGCGGGACAGCGACTTCTTTTTCCTGCAGTCCGGCGGCATGGAGTGCCAGCAGCTGGTGTGCGATCTTGTGAGCCGCCGCCTGCCCGCGACCTACGGATTTGACCCCATGCGGGACATTCAGGTGCTCTGCCCCAGCAAAAAGGGCCCGGTGGGCACCCTGGCGCTGAACCCCTGCCTGCAGCAGCTGCTCAACCCGCCCGCCGCAAACAAGCCCGAACTGGAAGCCGGCGGCCGGGTGTTCCGCCGGGGCGACAAGGTGATGCAGGTGCGGAACGATTACCTCATCCCCTACGAGCGGGACGGGGGCGAATCGGGCGTGGGGGCCTTCAACGGTGACATGGGCGTCATCCTGGAGGTGGATCCCGGCCGGCGGACCCTGCTGGTGCAGATGGAGGACAAAAAGATCACCTATGGCCCGGACGCCATCCAGGAGCTGGAGATCGCCTACGCCATCACCGTCCACAAAAGCCAGGGCACCGAATTCACGGCGGTGGTGATGCCGGTGAGCGGCGTTCCTGCGCAGCTGCGCTACCGCAACCTGCTGTACACCGGCGTCACCAGAGCAAAAAAGCTCTGCGTCCTGCCGGGCGAACTTTCGGTGATGGAGGAAATGGTGGCAAACGTGCAGAAAAACAAGCGATACAGCTGCCTCTGCGCGCTGCTGGCCGATGGGGCGGCACAATGCGGCTGAGGGACGCCGCGCAGCTGGCGGCAGGGCTGGTGTATCCCCGGCGCTGCCCCTTCTGCGACAGGGTGCTGGGCTGGATGCCCGGCTGCCCGGACTGC
The DNA here is from genome assembly GCF_944388085.1 of Candidatus Allofournierella excrementigallinarum. Taxonomy (NCBI): domain Bacteria; kingdom Bacillati; phylum Bacillota; class Clostridia; order Eubacteriales; family Oscillospiraceae; genus Allofournierella; species Candidatus Allofournierella excrementigallinarum. The sequence goes on from NZ_CALXHK010000033.1 coordinate 24,601, forward strand.
GCCGCGGAACTGGCAAAGCTGCGGCGCGCGGCCCCGCGGCTGCCTGCCACCGAACACATCCTGCGGAACGTGACAGGCGCCGCTGCGGTGTGGCGCTACGACGGGTGCGTGCGGCAGGCCATCCTGCGCTTCAAAAACGGCGGACGCGCCTGCTACGGCGAAACTCTGGGCGCGGAGATTGCGCGGGCCGTTTTTGGTTGTAATTACGACATAAAGCGTGGTATAATAACTTTTGACGGCGCGCCGCCGCTGGCGCGCTTCGATCTGGTGGTGCCGGTGCCTGCCTCCGACCGGGGCAGGGGATACGAACCGCCGGAACTTCTTGCCGGGCCGCTGGCCCGCGCGTTGGGCGTCCCGCTGGAAAAGGGGGCGCTGCGCAAGGCCCGCGCCACCCATCCCCAGAAGGGCCTGTCCGCAGCCGAGCGGATGAAAAACCTGCAGGGCGCTTTCCGCGTGAGGAATGCGCAGTGCATCGAGGGACGGCGGATCCTTCTGGTGGACGATGTGATCACCACCGGCGCCACCGTCAGCGCCTGCGCCGGGGCGCTGATGAAGGCCGGCGCGCTGGAGGTATTCGCGGTGGCGGCGGCGCATACAGAACTGTAAAAAAGCAATTTTGGAAATATACCCCGGCTGCAAAGCCGTTTTGCCGTCCTTTTGCGAGCGTGCGGCAACACAACAGAGAAAGCGAAGTGTGAGTTATGGCGCAGTATGATATCGGCATCGACCTCGGCACCACCACCATCATCATCGCAATGGAAGGCAAGGGCGTGATCCTGAACCAGCCCAGCGTTGTGGCGGTGGACACCCGCAAGGACCAGGTCCTGGCGGTGGGGGACGACGCGCTGGCCATGGTGGGCCGCACCCCCAATTACATCCTGGCCACCCGCCCGCTGAAGGACGGCGTGATCTCCAACCACACCCTCACGAAAGAGCTGATCTGCCGCTTCGTGAACAAGGTCTATGATTCCAAACTCATCAAGCCCCGCGTTGCGGTGTGCGTGCCCGCGGCCATCACCGGCATCGAAAGCGACGCTGTGGTGGAGGCTGTGGTGGCTGCCGGCGCCCGGCAGGTCTTTTTGATCGACGAACCCATTGCAGCCGCGCTCGGCTGCGGCATCGACATCCTGCAGCCGGAGGGCCACATGGTGGTGGACATCGGCGGCGGCACCACCGACATCGCGGTGATCAGCATGGGCGGCAAGGTGAGGTCCGCCAGCGTGAAGATCGCGGGCAACACCTTTGACGATGAGATCCAGAAATACGCCCGCCTCAAATTCAACGTGGCCATCGGCCTGCGCACCGCAGAGGAGCTGAAGAAGCAGGTGGCCTGCTGCCGCCCCTGCGCCTTTTCCTCCGAGATGGAAGTGAAGGGCCGCAGCCTGCTCACCGGGCTTCCCCAGCGTCTCACCGTGACCACCGAGGACCTCTATGAGGCGGTGATGCCTCTGGCCGAACAGATCGCGGCAGCGGCCCATCAGGTGCTGGAGCACACGCCGCCGGAACTGGCCGGCGACATCTACTCCGCAGGCGTAGTGCTCACTGGCGGCGGCTCCAAGCTCAAAGGCCTGGACGAATATCTGAGCCAGCAGCTCAAGGTAAAGGCGCGGGTCTCGGAGGACCCCATCAACTGCGTCGCGCTGGGCACGGCGCGGTGCCTGGAGATCGGAGACCAGCTGGAAAGCGGCTTTGTGGACGCAACGCCCCGCCTGGGCCACAGATAAAGCTGATGCGCCCGTCTGCACGAAACGCTCCGTGCAGGCGGGCGTTCCTTTTTGTTTTTTAAATTTGTACAAATGCTATTATTTTAACAAATCCCTTTCTGCGACCTTGAAACAGGGGCGGTTTTTCGATATAATGTAAAAGACGAAAATTGAGCTTTGGAAAAGGGGGCCATCCAATGAATGCAGTTCTGCTTGCGGCGGGCGCCGCACAGGCCGCGGAACCGTCGGTGCTCGTGGTCGCGGGGATCGGCATGTCCCTGGTCTTTCTGGTGCTGATCCTGCTGACTTATATCATCGCCCTTCAGGGCAAACTGTTCGACGCGCTGAATGCCAAAAAGCAGAAGGCAGCTGCCGAAGCGGCTGCGAAAAGCCAGCCGCAGCCCCCGCAGCTGCAGGAACCCATGGAGGCTCCGCCCTTGGTGGAAGACGGCGTCAGCGAAGAGATCGTGGCGGTCATTGCGGCGGCAGTCGCGGCGGCCAGCGGCGGCAAGTATACGCTTCGCGCAGTCAAGCGCGCCGGCGGCGGCCGAGGCAGCTGGGGCGCGGCGGGCGTCGAGAGCGGCACGGAACCGTTTTAAGGGGGGCTGAACCATGAGTGCTTTTTTTGATACCCTCGTCAGCATCTGGGAGAACTCCGGCTTCATGGGCATCGCCGAGGACTGGCGCTATCTGCTCATGATCGTGGTGGCCTGCCTGCTTTTGTACCTGGCCATCGTGAAAGAGTTCGAGCCCCTGCTTTTGCTGCCCATCGCCTTTGGCATGCTGATGGCGAACCTGCCCGGCAGCGGCATCATCCATATGCAGTACTTCATCGCGCCGGAAGGGGCCGACCCGAGCCTCTATCCCATGTTCAGCGAGATACTTCACAACGGCGGCCTGGCGGACATGCTCTATCTGGGCGTCAAGCTGGGCGTCTACCCGCCGCTCATCTTCCTTGGCATCGGCACCATGACCGACTTCGGCCCGCTGATCTCCAACCCCAAGAGCCTGCTGCTGGGCGCTGCCGCGCAGCTGGGCATCTTCGCCACATACTTCATGGCGAAGTTCGTGCACATCCCTTATAACTTCCTGGCCGAACTGCTGGGCTTTGCCCCCATCGAGCCCTTTACCGGCCCGGAGGCGGCGGCCATCGCCATCATCGGCGGCGCCGACGGCCCCACCGCGATTTACGTGACAAGCATTTTGGCGGCGGGCCTGCTGGGCTCCATCGCGGTGGCGGCCTACAGCTACATGGCTCTGGTGCCGGTCATCCAGCCGCCCATCATGAAGGCGCTCACCACCAAGAAAGAACGCTGCATCGTGATGAAGCAGCTGCGCACCGTCTCCAAGACCGAGAAGATCATCTTCCCCATCATGTGCACCATCATCATCAGCCTCATCCTGCCGGACTCTGCCGTGCTGATCGGCATGCTGATGCTGGGCAACCTGATGAAAGAATCCGGCGTGGTGGACCGCATCAACCGCACCGCAGGCAATGAGCTGATGAACATCATCACCATCTTCCTGGGCCTGTCCGTCGGCTGCACCACCAGCGCCAACACCTTCCTGAACGCCCGCACCGTCCTCATCATCATCCTGGGCCTGCTTGCTTTCTCCTTCGGCACTGCCGGCGGCGTGCTGTTTGGCAAGCTGATGTGCTGGGCCACCCATGGCCAGGTGAACCCCCTGATCGGTTCCGCTGGTGTGTCCGCCGTCCCCATGGCGGCACGTGTGTCCCAGAAAGTGGGCCAGGCGGAGAACCCCACCAACTTCCTGCTGATGCACGCTATGGGCCCCAACGTGGCCGGCGTGATCGGCAGCGCCGTTGCGGCGGGCATCCTCATCAACATCTTCAGCTGACAGGCAGCTGCCATTGAACCAAAAGAACGCGTCTTTTCACCGCACTGCGGCGAAAAGACGCGTCAGCCTGTAGAAAAACCTGCTTTGGCGATCAGGCCAGAGCAGGTTTTCTGTTTGAAAACAAGAAGGCAGGTGGAAA
>NZ_CALXHK010000034.1:0-27133 GCF_944388085.1 Candidatus Allofournierella excrementigallinarum
CGAGGGCGCACAGCTCGCTCATGGAGAGGCGCGCGTCGTAGACGGCGTCGAGGCCCACCAGCACGGCGGCGGCGTCGGCGCTGCCGCCCGCCATGCCCGCCCGCACCGGGGCGGCCTTGCGCACCTCCATCTCCACACCCGCCAAAAGGCCGGTGTAGTGGAAGAAGGCCAGGGCCGCCTTCCAGGCGGTGTTCTTTTCGTTGGGGGGCACCCGGCTGCCGGGCAGACGGAGGATAAGATCGCGGCTTTTGCGCAGGGTGACCCGCTCGTGGAGGGTGATGGCCTGCATGATCATATCCAGCGCGTGGTAGCCGCCGGGCAGAAGGCCCACCACGTCCAGCGTCAGGTTGAGTTTGGCCGGGGCCAGCACGGTGACCTGTTTCATGGCGCGTTCACCTCACAGTTTTTGAAAGAGGAAAAACCGCTTTGTGTCGATGGCCTGCACCGGGCAGACCTCGTGGCAGCAAAAGCAGCGGATGCAGTCTTTGGGCTTGATGTGAGCCTTTTTGTTTTTCAGCTCGATGGTGTGCCGGGGGCAGATCTCGGCGCAGCGGCCGCAGCCGATGCAGCGCGCCGGGGCGATCTTGGGCCGGGGGGCCACCCACTGTTCCACCGCGGGCACCGCCCAGCGCACCGCCCGGGGGGCGGAATCGGAAAAGTTCATCCTGCGCCAGGAGTCCGGCAGGCGGAAGTTTTCCACCGGGGCGGACAGCGCCGTCTCCCCCGCCGCCAGGGCCGGGTCGAAGGCCGCGGGGCAAAGCCCGCGCCGCCGGGCCGCGGCAAGGTAGGGCACGCTTTCGGGCGCAAGGCCCAGCATGGCGCACAAAGCCAGGTCCATGGAGAGCATATCCTCCGCCGCCGCCACAAAGCCAAGCGCCCGGGGGCTGCCGCCGCTGGGGCCGTTGCCCTCGTGGGCCACGACGCCGTCCAGCACCGCGAAGGCGGGCCTTGCGGTGAGCAGCAGGTCGATGAGCATGTCGCCGAAGTCCTCTTTTTTCGGGCAGCGCATGTGCCACTCGGCCTTCTGCAGGCCGGGGATGCAGCCGAAGAGGTTCTTGGTGGCCGCCGAAAGGCCGGTCATCATGTGGGTCTTGCACTTGGGCAGGTCGATGAGCACGTCCGCCGCCAGCACCGGCTCCAGAAAGGTGAAGCGGCGCTTTGCCCCCTCGGCTTTGGGGGCCTCGCCGCTGGCGGCGCCGGTGTAAAGGCCGACCCCCTCTTCTGCGCAGACGGCGGCGATGCCGCTGGCCTTCCAGGCGGCCTTCACCAGGCCGGAGGCGTGGGGCCCGCCGGGGGAATCGGCCACGGTGATGTCGGATGCGGCCACGCCCCGGCGCTTTGCGGCACGGATGACCGCCTTCACTACCGCCGGGTGGGTGGTCACCGCCTTTTCGGGGGCGGAGCCGCAGAGGAGGTTCGGCTTCAGCAGCACCGTTTTGCCCGGGGCGAGCAGGACGGCAGCAGGCAGCTGCCGCAAAAGCTGTTCCACCGCCGCGTCCACCGCGCTTTGGGAATAGCTTGGCGCGGCGGCAAAGAACACCCGCTCATCCATGGACGCCCAGTTCCTTCAAAAAGCGCTCGATGCGGTCCAGCGCCTCGGTGAGGTGGGCCACCGAATAGGCGTAGCTCACCCGCACGAAGCCCTCGCCGGAATCGCCGAAGGCGGTGCCGGGCACCACAGCCACCTTCTGGCTGTAGAGCAGCTTTTCGCAGAATTCGGCGCTGGAAAGGCCGGTGCGCTGGATGCTGGGGAACACATAGAACGCGCCCTTGGGCTCGAAGCAGTCCATGCCCATGCCGTTGAAGCGCTTGACCAGCAGGCGGCGGCGCACGTCGTACTCCCGGCGCATGCGCTCGATCTCGTCGTCGCACTCCCGCATGGCCACCACCGCGGCGTACTGGCTGGTGGTGGGGGCGCACATGATGCAGTTCTGGTGCAGCTTTGTCATGATCTTCATCACCGGGGCGGGGCCGCAGGCAAAGCCCAGCCGCCAGCCGGTCATGGCAAAGGCCTTGGAGAAGCCGTTCACCACGATGGTGCGCTCGGCCATGCCCGGCAGGCTGGCGATGCTCACATGGCGCTCGGCGCCGTAGTTCAGCTCGGCGTAGATCTCATCCGAGAGCACCATGATGCCGGTGCCCCGCAGCACCTGGGCGATGGCCTCCAGATGCTCCTTTTCCATCACCGCGCCGGTGGGGTTGCAGGGGAAGGGCAGCACCAGCAGCTTCGTTCTGGGGGTGATGGCGGCCTTCAGCTCCCCGGCGGTGAGGCGGAACTCGTTTTCCGCCTTCAGGGGCACCGGCACCGGCACGCCGCCGGTGAGGGTGGTGATGGGCTGGTAGCACACAAAGCAGGGCTCGGGGATGATGACCTCGTCCCCCGGGGCCACCAGGCTGCGGATGGCCATGTCGATGGCCTCGCTGCCGCCCACGGTGACCAGGATCTCGTGCAGGGGGTCGGCGTATTCCAGGCCGAAGCGCCGCTGCATGTAGGCGGCGATCTCACAGCGAAGCTCTTTCAGGCCGGCGTTGGCGGTGTATCTGGTGCGGCCCTTTTCCAGGCTGCGGATGCCCGCGTCCCGGATGCACCAGGGGGTCTTGAAATCCGGCTCGCCCACGCCCAGGCTGATGCAGCCCTCCATCTCGGAGGCCAGGTCGAAGAATTTGCGGATGCCGCTGGGGCGCATGGCCGCCGCGGCAGGCGCGATCACCTTGTCGTAGTTCATCACAGCGTGGCCCACTCCCTCTCGTCCTTTTCCTCGTCCACATAGAGCACGCCGTCCTTTTTATAGGTGCGCAGCACAAAGTGGGTGGCGGTGGACAGCACGTCGTCCATGGGGGCCAGGCGCTTGGCCACGAAGAGGGCGATCTCCTGGAAGCTGCGCCCGGTGAGGATGAGCTGCAGGTCGTAACCGCCGCTCATCAAAAGCACGCTCTGCACCTCGTCGTAGCAGGCGATGGCGGAGGCGATCTCGTCAAATCCGTGGCTCTTTTTGGGGCGCACCCGCAGTTCGATGACCGCCTTGACCCGGTCGGCGTTCAGTTTTTCCCAGTCCACCAGGGCCTTGTAGCCGCGGATGACGCCGGCCCTGGCGTACTCGTCCATTTTTGCGGCCACCTCCTCCGGCGTGGCCGCAAGCATGGCGGCCAGGTCCTCCACCGGCAGGCGGGCGTTTTCTTCCAGCAGTTGCAGCAAACGTTCCATATTCACTACCTCGGTTCTTCGCTGTGTTAGCGGTTTGTTCTTAATTATAAAAAAAAACATGCGCAAAGTAAACAAAAAGAGCGGAAAATCTGGTATAATGAGCCTAACCTTTGCGGCACGTTTCTCCGCGCCGGGGGTGGAAAGCGAGGAAGAAGCATTATGAGAGCTGTTATCACCGTGGTAGGCCGGGACACCGTGGGCGTTGTGGCCCGGGTCAGCCAGGTCTGCGCCGAACTGAACATCAATATCGAGGACGTGACCCAGAGCATCATGCAGGAGATGTTCTGCATGATCATGCTGGTGAATCTGGAAAAGTGCACCGCGCCCATGGAGACCGTGCGCGCCGCGCTGGGCAAGGTGGCCGCCGCCATGAACATGGAGCTGCACCTGACCCGCGAAGAAGTGTTCGACGCGATGCATCACATTTGAGCGGGAGGCGGTTTCAATGAGCATGATCAACACCCGCGACATCATGGAGACCATCAACATGATCTCCGGCGAGAACCTGGACGTGCGCACCGTGACCATGGGCATCAGCCTGCTGGACTGCGCCGACCCCGATCCCAAACGCGCCTGCGAGAAGATATACAACAAGATCACCACCCGCGCCGCGCGGCTGGTGGAGGTGGTGGAGAAGATCAGCAGCGGCTACGGCATCCCCATCATCAACAAGCGCATCAGCGTGAGCCCCATCGCCATGCTGCTGGCGTCGGCCCCCGGCGCCGACCCCGTGGACTACGCCAAGGCCCTGGACAAAGCGGCCAAGGCGGTGGGGGTGAACTTCATCGGCGGCTTCGGCGCGCTGGTGCATAAAGGCTTTTCCGCCGGGGACGAACGGCTCGTCGAGGCCATTCCCCGGGCGCTGGCCGAGACCGACGTCGTTTGCAGCAGCGTGAACATCGGCTCCACCAAGACGGGCCTGAACATGGACGCGGTGAAGATGATGGGCCAGGTGGTGCGAAAGGCCGCCGAGGCCACCGCCCAAAACCAGTGCATGGGCGCGGCCAAGCTGGTGGTGTTCTGCAACGCGCCGGAGGATAACCCCTTCATGGCGGGCGCCTTCCACGGCGTGGGCGAGCCGGACTGCGTGGTGCACGTGGGCGTTTCCGGCCCGGGCGCGGTGCGCGCGGCGCTGGCAAAGCTGCCCAAGGACGCGCCCCTGGACCAGGTGGCCGAGCTCATCAAGCGCACCGCCTTCAAGATCACCCGCATGGGCCAGCTGGTGGGCAACCTGGCCGCCAGGGAGCTGGGGGTGCCCTTCGGCATCGTGGACCTGAGCCTTGCCCCCACCCCCGCCATCGGCGACAGCGTGGCCAACATCCTGGAGGAAATGGGCCTGGAAAGCTGCGGCCAGTGCGGCACCACCGCCGCCCTCGCCCTTTTGAACGACGCGGTGAAGAAGGGCGGCGTGATGGCCTCCAACCACGTGGGCGGCCTGTCCGGCGCTTTCATCCCCGTGAGCGAGGACGAGGGCATGATCCAGGCCGTGCGCCGGGGCAGCCTGTGCATGGAGAAGCTGGAAGCCATGACCGCCGTTTGCAGCGTGGGCATCGACATGGTGGTCATCCCCGGCGACACCCCCGCCGAGGTCATCAGCGCCCTCATCGCCGACGAAGCGGCCATCGGCATGGTGAACAGCAAGACCACCGCTGTGCGGGTCATCCCCGCCATCGGGCGGGCCGCGGGCGAAGAGCTGGATTTCGGCGGCCTTCTGGGCTACGCGCCCATCCTGCCCATCAGCAGATACAGCCCCAAGGTGTTCATCGACCGGGGCGGGCGCATCCCCGCCCCCATGCAGGCGCTGAAGAACTGACATGAAAAAACAGGACCTGGCCGCCCTGGCCGTCATTGCGGCGCTGTATGCGGCGCTGCACTTTGCGGGCTTTGGCTGCCCCATCAAGGCCGTCACCGGCGTTTCCTGCGCCGGATGCGGCATGACCCGCGCCTGGCTGTCGGCCCTTTCCGGCGACTGGGCCGCGGCCTTTTCCTACCACCCCCTGTTCTGGGTGGTGCCCTTCGGCGTGCTGGTGTTTTTTCTGCGCAAACGCCTGCCCCGCCGCCTGGTCACCGTTCTCGCCTGGGCGGCAGGCATCGCCTTTGTGGCGGTGTATGCTGTGCGGCTGGCCGACCCGGAGGACACCGTGGTGGTGTTTGCCCCCGAGACGGGGCTTTTGCATCGTATCCTGCGGCTTTTGCCGCTTAGAAAGTGAGGAATGACCATGTTTTGCAAGCAATGCGGAAAAGAGATCCCCGAAAACAGCAATTTCTGCACCTGGTGCGGCGCGTCCCAGGCTGCTGCGCAGCCCGCGGGCGAGACGGTGATCGAACCGGTTCCCCAGGCGGATGGGCCTGCCCCCAAGGCGCAGGAGCCCGCTTCCGAGCCGGAGCTGGTGGTGGAGCCGGGTCCTGCGCCTGAGGCGCCGCCCGCGCCGGAGCTGGTGTTCGACCTGCCGGTGCCGGAGGCCGGCCCCGCGCCTAAGGCGGATGAGCCTGCGCCCATGCCCCTGCCTGAGCCGGTGGCTGAGCCCGCCTCCAAGGCGGATGGGCCTGCGCCCATGCCCCTGCCTGACCCCGTTCCCGGCCCCGCCGGCGGCCCTCCGCCCGTTCCCCCCACGCCGGCCCAGCCCGCCGGTGCGGCAAACGCAAACGGCGGCGTGAGCTATGACCTGCTGCTGAAGATCTTTGCCGCCGTCTGCGGCGTCATCTGCCTGCTGCGGGCCCTGGGCTCCATAGGCGGCGTTTTCAGCAACCTGTTCTCCCTTGTGCGTTACGCCAGCATTCCCTCCCTGTTCTATGCGGTGCTGAACCTGGCCACCGTGGTGTGCTATCTGGGGGCGGCTGCCATGCTGGCGCTGCTGGCCCTGCGCCGCACCAAAGAGAACACCGAGGCCCTGGTCTTCGGCCTGGTGGCCAGCGCGGCGGGCCTGCTGATCGTTCGGCTGCTGAGCGTGTTTGTGTCCATCCTGCTGAACGTCGTCTTCTTCCGGTTCTTCAACTTCTCCATGCTGCTGAGCTATCTGGGCGGCCTGCTGGGCCTGGCCTTCTGGCTGGCGCTGTGCGTGGGCGGCGTGTGGGGCATCCTTTATCTGATGAAGGAAGCCCCCCAGCCTGCCAGCGTCATCAACGACCCCGCCGCCAAGATGGCCGTCATCGCCGAGGCCCTGAAAAAGGGCGCGGGCGATGTGCAGCAGCAGGCCGGCGCGGCCGCCGCTTCCGCCAAGAGTGCCTACGACGCCCATCAGGCGCAGCAGGCCCAGGCGGCCCGGCAGGCCCAGGCCCAGGCGGCCGGCTACCCCGCGGTGCGCATCCAGACCAACCGCAGCCTGATCGCCTACATCCTGCTGAGCATCATCACCTGCGGCATCTACAGCTACTACTTCATCTACTCCATCGCCCGCGATGCGAACACCATGTGCCGCGACGACGGCGAAAAGACCGGCGGCCTGCTGGCCTTCATCCTGCTGAGCTTCGTCACCTGCGGCTTCTACGGCCTGTACTGGGAGTACAAGCTGGGCAACCGTCTGGCGGCCAACGCTCCCCGCTATGGGCTGGCTTTCCAGGAGAACGGCACCAGCGTGCTGCTGTGGTATCTGGTGGGCATGTTGCTGTGCGGCATCGGCCCCTGGGTGGCCATGTACATCCTCATCAAGAACACCAACGCCCTGGCGGCTGCCTACAACGCGGCCAACGGCCTGTAAGGGAAAAAGCCCGCGTTCGTGTGAACCGCAGAAAAACGCCCCCGCGGCCGGCTGGCCGCGGGGGCGTTTTGTTCTTTACTCTCCGGCGCCGGTGCACTCGATGCACAGTTCGCGCAGCTGCTTTTCGTCCACGGTGTCGGGCGCGCCGCTCATCAGTTCGCTGGCGTTCTGCACCTTGGGGAAGGCGATGACGTCGCGGATGGAGTCGCGGCCCAGCATCAGCATCACCAGACGGTCCAGGCCGATGGCCCAGCCGCCGTGGGGGGGCGCGCCGTAACGGTAGGCGTCCATCAAAAAGCCGAAGTTTTCACGGGCGCGCTCCTCGGTGAAGCCCAGCACCTTGAACATGCGGGCCTGCAGGGCCGGGTCGTTGATGCGGATGGAACCGCCGCCCAGCTCCACGCCGTTGAGCACGATGTCGTAGGCGTTGGCGTAGCAGGCGCCGGGGTCGGACTCCAGCTTGTCCATGGAGTCCTCGGTGGGCATGGTGAAGGGATGGTGCATGGCCATGAAGCGGCCCTCCTCCTCGCTGTACTCGAACAGCGGGAAGCGCACCACCCACAGGAAGTTGAACTTGGCGGGGTCGATGAGCCCGCACCGGCGGCCCACCTCCAGGCGCACCTGGCCCAGGGCGGTGCAGGCGCGGGTGGAGTTTTCGTCGCTCACCACCAGCAGCACGTCGCCGGTCTCGGCGCCCGCGGCTTTGCGCAGGGCGGCCTTTTCCTCTTCGGTGAGGAACTTTTCAAAGCTGGAGGTCTCGCCCTCCTCGGTGAGGCGGGTGTAGGCAAGGCCCTTGACGCCGTAGGTCCTGGCCACCTCCACCAGCTTGTCGATGGTCTTGCGGGTCAGCTGGCCGGCCAGGCCCTTGCAGTTGATGAGGCGCACGCTGCCGCCGGCGGCGACGGCGTTCTTGAAGGGGGCGAACTCGGTGGAGCGCACCGCATCGGTCACGTCCATCAGTTCCAGGCCGAAGCGGGTGTCCGGCTTGTCGGAACCGAAGCGGGCCATGGCCTCGTCCCAGCTAAGGCGCTCGAAGCGCTCAGGCAGGTCGATGCCCAGCACTTCCTTCCAAAGTTCCTTCAAAAGGCCCTCGCAGATGGCCATCACGTCTTCCTCGGAGACGAAGCTCATCTCCAGGTCGATCTGGGTGAACTCGGGCTGGCGGTCGGCACGCAGGTCCTCGTCGCGGAAGCAGCGGGCGATCTGGAAGTAGCGGTCGAAACCGGAGAGCATCAGGATCTGCTTGTAGATCTGGGGCGACTGGGGCAAAGCGTAGAAATGGCCCGGCTGCACCCGGCTGGGCACCAGGTAGTCCCGTGCGCCCTCGGGGGTGGACTTCATCAGCATCGGGGTCTCGATCTCGCAGAAGTGGTGGCCGCAGAAGTAGTTGCGGGTGACCTGGCAGATCTTGCTGCGCAGCACCAGCGGCTCGTGCACGGCCGGGCGGCGCAGGTCAAGATAGCGGTATTTCAGCCGCAGCTCGTCCTTCACCTTCACCTCGTCCCGAATTTCAAAGGGCGTGGTCTCGGCGGCGCTGAGCACCCGCAGCTCGCTGACATACAGCTCCACATCGCCGGTGGCGATCTTGCCGGTCTTGGCGTCCCGCTCCCGCAGGGTGCCTTTGGCGATGATCACATACTCGCTTTTCAGGCTGCCGGCCTTTTCGAACACGGCCCGGTCGGTGCCGTCGTCGAACACCAGCTGCAGAATGCCGCTGGTATCCCGCAGGTCCACAAAGATGATGCCGCCCTTGTCGCGGCACCTGGCCACCGAGCCGGCCACCACCATCTCCTGCCCGGCGTCCGCCAGGCGCACTTCGCCGCAGTATCGGGTGCGGCGCAGGTTGCCCATGGTCTCCATTTTTGGTTCCTCTTTTCCGCGCCGGGCAAAAGGCCCGGCGAACAGTCTTTTTACATCAGTTCATTATACTTGCTTTTTCCGCCGAATACAAGGAAAAGACGCAAAAAAGGCCGCCCCCCGCCGGGGACGGCCCTTTTTGCACAGTTTACTGCTGGGCGGGATAAGCGCGGTTGATGGAATCCTGCATGATGCACCAGTTGACGATGCTCAGGCCGATGATGGACAGCACCAGATACAGCACGCTGTTGTCGGGCGCGCCAATGGCCGTGAAGGCCTTGCCCATCTTGTAGTTCCAGTAGTAGCCGAAGACGCCGCAGGTGACCACCGTCAGCACCACCACCAGCACGCCGTCCATCTGCCACTCGCTGGGGTTGGCAGTGCGCGCAGCCTCGTTGAGGGTGTACAGCCAGTACAGCCCGTAAATGCCGCAAGTTATGATGCTGAGGATGACGCAGAGCACAATGTTCTTGTTCATGATTTCCTTCCTCCCTTTGAGAAGATGTTAGAGGAATCATACCATAATGATGGGCACACCGCAATAGAAAATGTGAAATTTTACCTTACTCTGTCAAAAACTATACATCACTCAAACTCCAGGAATTCCGCGGCCTCGGCGTCGCTGGGCATGCGCCAGTCGCCCCGGGGCGAGAGGCTCACCGAACCCACCTTGGGGCCGTCCGGCAGGCAGCTGCGCTTGAACTGCTGGGTGAAAAAGCGGCGGTAGAAGGTTTTGAGGGTGGCGCGCACCGTCTGGCGGCTCACCTCGGGGTAGGCGATGCAGGCCATCTCCAGAATGCGCTGGGGCGCATAGCCGCCCCGCAGCATGTGATAGAGGGCGAAATCGTGCAGGTCGTATTTTCCCAGGGTGTCCTCGGTCTTCTGCACCAGCGCGCCGTCGTCGGCCACCGGCAGCAGCTCCGGGCTGATGGGGGTGTCCAGGATGTCCAGCAGCACCCGGGTGACGCGGGGCTGCTCGTCGCAGACGCGGCGGGCGTGCCAGGCCACCATGGCCTTGACCAGCGTTTTGGGGATGGAGGCGTTCACCCCGTACATGCTCATATGGTCGCCGTTGTAGGTGCACCAGCCCAAAGCCAGCTCGGACAGGTCGCCGGTGCCCACCACGATGCCCCCTTCCTGGTTGGCCAGGTCCATCAAAATCTGGGTGCGCTCCCGGGCCTGGGCGTTCTCGAAGGTGGTGTCGTAAAGCCCGGCGGAGTGGCCGATGTCCTTGAGGTGGCCCTCCAGGGCGTTTTTGATGGGGATCTCCCGGTATTCCGCGCCGGTGAGCTGCGCCAGCGCCGCGGCATTTCCGAAGGTGCGCTTTGTGGTGCCCACGCAGGGCATGCTCACCGCCAGCACGTCGGCGGCGGGGCGGCCCAGGCTTTCCATGGCCTGCAGCGCCGCCAGAAAGGCGAGGGTGCTGTCCAGCCCGCCGGACAGGCCGATGACCGCACGCCTCGCGCCGCTGGCGGCCAGCCGCCGGGCAAGGCCGGTGGCCTGGATGCGGGCGATCTCGGCGCAGCGGCCGTCCAGCTTTTCCGGCTCGTCCGGCACGAAGGGCAGCCGCTCCACCGGCCGCCGGGCCAGCAGTTCCGCCTGAGCCGCCGGGTCGACGAGGTCCGCCGCCAGCCGCACGGTGCGCCGGGGCCCGGGGCGGGCGTTCTCCGTATACGCGCCGTGGCGCAGCCGGTCGGCGCGCACCCGCTCGATGTCCACCACCGCCCGGATGACGCTGCCGGGGGCGGGATAGAGCTGCTCGGCCAGCATCCGCCCGTTCTCGCAGATCATGCCGTGGCCGCTGAACACCAGGTCGGTGGTGCTCTCGGTGTCGCCCGCGCCGGCGTAGACATAGACGCAGTCGCACCGGGCGGACTGGCCCGTCACCAGCTGGCGGCGGTAGCCGCTTTTGGTGACCGTCTCGTTGCTGGCGGAGGGATTCAGGATGACGTCCGCCCCGGCAAGGCAGGCAAAGCCGCTGGGGGGCACCGGGGCCCACAGGTCCTCGCAGATCTCGGCGGCCAGCACCACCGCACCGGTGCGGTCGGCCACCAGCAGGTCCTCGCCGAAGGGCACCTGGATGCACTCGCCGTTTTCCAGCGGCCAGAGCACATGGCCGGACAGGCGGGCCGAGGCGGGGGCGAACCACCGCTTTTCATAAAATTCGCCGTAGTTGGGCAGGCAGCTCTTGGGCACCACGGCCACCGGCGCGCCGCCGTGCAGCAGCACCAGGCAGTTGAAAAGCTGGCCCTCGGCGGCCACCGGCGCGCCCACGGCCAGAAGGCCCTTGACGCCCCTGTCCCAGGCCTCCTTCGCCAGCCAGGCAAGCCACCGGCGGGAAGCCTCCAGCAGGCGGGTCTGGCCGAAGAGGTCGGCGCAGGTGTAGCCGGTGACGGCCAGCTCCGGGAACAGCAGGACGCCCGCGTCGGCGTTTTCCACCGCCAGGGCGAGCATCTCCCGGGCGTTGGCTTCCGGGGCGGCGATGTGCACCCGGGGCGCGGCGGCGGCCACGGTAAGCAGTTGTGAAGTCATGGGTCTTCCCCCTTGCCCGCGCCCGCGTGAGAGCGGGCGCGTTTGTTGGTTTTGCACTATTATAACACATCCGCTTCGGTCACAACACCCACCCGGCGAAAAAGGGCGGCGCGGCGCTGCCGAAAGGACAAAAAAGGCGAACGAAAAGCCGAATGCCTCCCCCTTGTCCGCCCCGCCGGGGCGGGGGTATAATGGGGTCACAAAGCACCCCCCGGGTGCAAATTTCGGAGCGAATTCTTCAACAAAAGGAGCATCGGCATCATGCGTCTTTCTGCCAGCCAGCTGACCCTGCCGGGCGCGCTGCCCGGCCCCCAGGATCCCCAGCCCTTCTTTCGCGCGCCGGTCCAGGATCTGGACCTGCCCCACAACGGCACCTTCCGCCCGGAGGATCTGGAAGGCTACGGCGTGGGGTGCGGCGCGCGCACCCTGCCCTACCGCATGCAGGACCGCTACGCCCGCAGCGACAAACCGGTGAGCCTGCCCGCCCTGGTGCTGGAAAACGAGCACCTGAAGGCCACGGTGCTGCCCACCCTGGGCGGGCGGATGTGGTCGCTGTTCGACAAGGACGAGGGCCGGGAACTGCTGTTCCGGAACCCCGTCCTGCGCATCGCAAACCTGGGCATCCGCAACGCCTGGTTTTCCGGCGGCGTGGAGTGGAACCTGGGCCACACCGGCCACCATGTGTTCACCTGCTCGCCCCTGTACTGCTGCAAGGTGAAGGAGCCGGACGGCGAGGAATTTCTGCGGATGTATCAGTATGAAGCCATCCAGCGGCAGGTCTACCAGCTGGACTTCCACCTCGCGGACGGCGCAAAGCAGCTGGCGGTGCACGTGCGCATCGAGAACACGCTGGACGCCGCCTTCCCCCTTTACTGGTGGACCAACACCGCCGTGCCCCTGACCGGGCACACCCGGGTGTTCAGCGCTTCGGGCCAGGTGCTGCACCAGCTGCAGATGACCGAATACGGCAAAAACCCCGGCTTTGGCCGGTGCGAGATGCCCTGCCCGCCCACCATGCACGGGGCGGACGCCAGCTATCCCTGGCGCATCCCCTTCTCCACCGAATACTTCTTCCAGAACGGGCGCACCGAGCCGGCCCCCTGGGAGGTGGCCGCCGAGGCGGACGGGCGCGGCTTCTTTGAGCGCAGCACCCAGCCCCTCTACGCCCGCAAGATGTTCTGCTGGGGCAATTTGCAGGGCGGGCGGCACTGGTGCGATTACCTCTCGAGGCCCGGCCAGGGCGACTACATCGAGGTGCAGGCGGGCCTTGCCCCCACCCAGCTGCACACCGCCTCCATCGGCCCGAAGGCCGTGGTGTCCTTCACCCAGGTCTTCGGCGCCTTCGCCGCCCCCGCCGCCGAGGTGGCGGGCGAGTGGCACGAAGCCCGGGACAGGGCGGCCCTGCGGGTGGAAGAACTGCTGCCCGAAGCCCAGGTGGCGGCCATCGACGCCGACTGCGCCGCGGCGGCCACCCTGCCCGGCGGCCCGCTGCTCTTTGCCGGCGACGAGCGGGGCGGCCTGGAGCGGATGCGCCGCGCCGCCGCGGGCGAAGGGGACTTCGCGCCTCATCTGGCCTTCCCCGCCCCCGGCCCGGAAAGCGCCCTCTGGCCCTGGGCCGAGGTGCTGGGCGGCGGCATGCTGCCCGACACGGCCCTGCCCGCCGCCTACATAACCGCCCCCGAGTGGCTGGGCATTCTGGAGCGCACCGCCGCCCGCCCCGACGCCACCGCCGAAGCCCGCTTCCAGTGGGCCGTGGCGCTGGCAGAGAACGGCCGGGAGGCCGAGGCCGTGCCGGTGCTGGAATCGCTGGCCGAAGGCGGCAGCGCCTTTGCCGCCGCCGCCCTGGGCAAGCTGGCCGCCCGCCGGGAGGACTGGGCCGCCGCGGCGGACTGGTTCACAGCCGCCCACCGGCTGGAGGGCGACAAGCTGGACGAGAGCTTTGCCGAGCTGGCGCTGGAGGGGCTGGTGCGCGCGGGCCGCTTTGCCGAAGGCTGGGCCCTGTGGCAGGCGCTGCCGGCCTGCCGGCAGACCCAGAGCGCCCGCCTCCTTGCCGCCGAGGCCGCGGTGAAGCTGGGCAAGCTGGGCTTTGTGGACGAGTGCTTCAAGGTGGACTACGCCATGATCCGGGAGGGCGCGCTGGGCCTTGCCAATGTGTGGTTCGAAGCCGAAGCCCGCAAGAAGGCCGCCGCCGAAAACCGCCCCTTCACCGAGGCGGACATCGACCGCACCCTGCCCCTGCCCCGGGAACTGGACTACCGCATGTTCTGAATATAAGCCAAAAGCCGCCCCGGCTTTGCCGGGGCGGCTTTTTTGCGCATTTTCAGTTGTTCAGGCCCTTCATGGTCAGGCTGATGCGCTTTTTCTTCAGATCCACGTCCAGCACCTTCACCTTCACCACCTGGCCCACCTTCACCGCCTCGCCGGGGTGGCGGATGAACTTGTCGCTGAGCTGGCTGATGTGCACAAGGCCGTCCTGATGCACGCCGATGTCCACAAAAGCGCCGAAGTCGATGACGTTGCGCACGGTGCCGGAAAGCTCCATGCCGGGCTTTAAGTCCTCCATGCCCATCACGTCGGTGCGCAAAAGCGGCGGGGGCAGCTCGTCGCGCATGTCCCGCCCGGGGCGCAGAAGCTCGGCGATGATGTCCTCCAGGGTCTCTTTGCCCGCGCCGGTCTCTTCGCACAGGCGCTCAAAGCCGATGGCCTTGGCCCGCTGGGGCAGGGCCGCGATGGCCTCGGCGCCGATGTCCGCCTCGGTGAAGCCGCACAGCTTCAAAAGGGCCCGCGCCGCGGCGTAGCTCTCGGGGTGGACGGCGGTGGCGTCCAGCGGCTCCCTGGCCCCGGGCAGGCGCAGAAAGCCCGCGCACTGCTCAAAGGCCTTGGGCCCCAGGCCCTTCACCTTTTTCAGCTGGGCGCGGCTGGAAAAGGCGCCGTTTTCCTCCCGCCAGGCCACCACGTTTTTGGCGGTGGCGGCGGAAAGGCCCGCCACCCGCGCCAGCAGCGGCGCGCTGGCGGTGTTCAGGTCCACGCCCACGGTGTTCACGCACCCCTCCACCACGCCGTCCAGCGCGGCGGCCAGGCGCTTCGCGGGCATGTCGTGCTGATACTGGCCCACGCCCACGGCCTTGGGGTCTATTTTCACCAGCTCCGCCAGCGGGTCCTGCAAGCGGCGGGCGATGGACACCGCGCTGCGCAGGTTCACATCGAACTGGGGGAACTCCTTCGCGGCCAGCTCGCTGGCGGAGTAGACGCTGGCCCCCGCCTCGCTGACCACCATGTACTGCACGCCGCCGCCGATCTCCCGGATGACGCCGGCGGCGAAAATCTCCGTCTCTTTGCCGGCGGTGCCGTTGCCGATGGCAATGATCTGCACCCCGTGCTTTTTGATGAGGGCCTTGATGGTGCTCTTGGCCTGCTCCACCCGCTTGAACTGGGGCACCGGGTAGACCACAGCGGTGTCCAGCACCTTGCCGGTGGGGTCCACCACCGCCACCTTGCAGCCCATGCGGTAGCCGGGGTCGAGGCCCATGGCCACCTTGCCCTTGATGGGCGGGGCCAGCAGCAGCTGGCGCAGGTTTTCGCCAAAGACCCTGATGGCCCCTTCCGCCGCCTGCTCGGTGAGGGCGGCGCGCACCTCCCGCTCAAGGCTGGGGTGGATGAGGCGGGCGTAGGCGTCCTGCACGGCTTCCTCCACCTGGGTGGCGGCGGGGCCGCGGCCTTTGACGAACATCTTGCAGCAGAGGGCGGCGGCCCGCTCGGCGTCCACCTCCACGCTCACCTTCAAAAAGCCTTCCCGCTCGCCCCGGTCCAGGGCCAGCACCCGGTGGCCGGCGATCTTGCCCACCGGCTGAAAGAAATCGTAATACTGGGCGTAAACGCTGTCTTCTTCTTTGGCGGCCTCGCTTTTCACCACGCCGAAGGCCCCGTAGAAGCGGCGCAGCTCCGCCCGCAGCGCCGCGTCGTCGCTCGCCTGCTCGGCGATGATGTCCCGCGCGCCGGCCAGGGCGGCCTCGGCGTCGGGCACTTCCTCATTGATGTACCCTCCGGCGGCGGCGTTCACATCCAGCTTCGGGTCCTGGGCCAGCAGGGCCTCGGCCAGCGGCGCAAGGCCACGGGCCCGGGCCACGCTGGCGCGGGTCTTGCGCTTGGGTTTGTAGGGGCGGTAGAGGTCCTCCACCTCCGCCAGGGTGGCGGCGCTTTCCAGCTTGGCGGTCAGTTCCCCGGTGAGGGCGCCCTGGGCCTCGATGGCGGCGCGCACTTCCTCCTTGCGCTTATCCAGCCCACGCAGGTATTCCAGCCGGTCCGCCAGGGTGCGCAGCAGCTGGTCGTCCATGGCGCCGGTGGCCTCTTTGCGGTAGCGGGCGATGAAGGGGATGGTGTTGCCCTCGTCAATGAGGGCGATGGCGGCGGCCACACGGGTTTCGGGGGCGGAGAGCTCCGCCGCCAGTCGTTTTGCGTAGTCCATTTCAGTTCTCCTTGCGATAGATGGTTTTTTCGGGCGCGGGCTTTGCCCAGGCGCGTTTTGCCCTGCGGCGGCGGTGCCAGAAAAGATACCCGGCGAAGAGCACTACGCTCACCCCTGCGGCGGCCAGGCTCTGGCCCAGGCCGAAGGTGAAGTGGTCCAGGCGCAGGTCCGCCTCCCCGGCGGGGATGCGCACGGCGCACAGGCCCCCGTCCACCTTCTCCACCGGCGTTTTTTCGCCGTTCACGGTGGCGGAAAAACCCGGGTCCCAGGGCACGGCCAGCAGCACCACCGTCTCTTCCTGCAGGTTAAAGCGGGCGGAAAGGCCGCGGCTGTCCAGGCTGACCTGGGCCGCGCCCTGGGCCTGACGGCTGGCCACGTCCTGGTGGTAGGCCTCTTTGGAAAAGCCGCCGAGCAGGTCCTCCGGCAGGGGCTGGAGCAGGCCGCCCCACGCCTCGATCTGCTCCTCGCTCAGCACCATGGCCCGCAGCAAGAGGTTTGCCCGCTGGTTTTCCGGCACGCCCTCGAACTGCTCCTCGGTGACATAATACTCGTAGCCGTAGGCCATGGGCAGGGCGTATTTGTTCTCGTAGACCGCGAGGCTGCCCTCCGCGCCCCAGTAGGCCCAGTCGTCCCCGGCCTCCTTTTCAAATTCGGCGGCGTCGGCCACCGGGGTCACGGTGTATTTCACCGCCAGCAGGCCCCGCAGGGCGTAGTCCTCCAGGCCCGGCTCGCTGCGCACGTCCCGCTTGACGCCGAACTGGGGGTAGAACTCCATGATGGAGGGGGCCACGGTGGAGTTGAAAAACTGCAGGCAGCTCTTGCCCATCCACAGGCCCACATTGTCGTAGCACTCGTAGTCGTCGATGCGGTACGCGCCCTCCGGCAGCTTTTCCGCCAGGGCGCGGGCGTCCTCATACTGCTGGGTGCGCCAGCCGGCGTCGTTCGACCACTGGGCGAACTTGCCAATGGAGATGTGGGTGATGCTGTAAAGGCAGCCGAAGGCCAGCACCGCCGCGGTGAGCCGCCGCGCCAGCAGCGGGCGGCGGCGGTACTGCACCCAGACGAGCCAGAACACCGCCACGCCCAGAAGGGCCAGGCCCAGGTTGAGCCAGAACTTTTCGGGGTATTCGATGACGCCGAGGCTCCACTCGCCGTCCTCCTCCACCGGCAGGAAGGCGAACACGCAGAAGGCCAGCAGCACCGCCACCGTGGGCCGCACGCCCTTTGCGGGGTCGATGCCTTCGTTTTCCAGCGCCTGCACGCTGGCGGCGCACATCACCAGGACGGGCATGTACCACCAGCGGGCGTAGTAGCTGGAGTTCATGGCGTAAAAAGCGGAGTTGAGGGCGGGCACCAGCGCCATCACAAGGCACGAGAACAGAATGCGCCGGAAGGCGGTTTTTTGGGTGCAGCGCAGGTAGGCGATGACCCCCGCCAGGCCCATCAGGGGCAGATAGGCGGACATGCTGGTCCACTTGATGACCCCTTCGTCAAAGATCACCGGCATATAGGGGCAGTCCGGCGGGAAGAAAAGGCTGTAGAGGATGGCCCCGTACTGCTGGGCCTTGGAGTAGAAGATGTAGCCAAAGCCGCTGAAGGGGTCCACCGTGCGGGGGTTCTGGGAAAGGCTCAAGAGGGCCGGCCAGGCCAGCACGCAGCCCATGCCGCAGCCGAGGAGGCTCTCCGCCGCCAGCGCGCCGAAGGTTTTGCCCCTCCAGCGGTAGACGCCCGAGGCGGTCATGCAGACGAAATACAGAAGGAGGAAAACCACCTGCCCGGCGAAGAAGAAGTAGTTGTTGACGAGGTTCAGCGCCACCAGCACCGCGAAGGGGCCCCGGCGCCCCTTCATCACCGCCTCGTCCAGCGTCCAGAGCAGATAGGGGAACAGGGCCACCACGTCCACAAAGTGGTTGAAGAACACGTTGTAGACCGTAAAGCCGGAGAAGGCGTACAGGCAGCTCGCCAGCACCGCCATGTTGGGGTCCTTGACCCAGCGGCGGGCCCAGAGATATCCGCCGCCGCCCGCCACCGCGAACTTGAGCGCCAGCATGGGGGCCATCAGGAAAGGCTGCCACGCGGCGGGGAAAAGCAGGCTGAGCCAGAAGAAGGGGCTACCGGCAAGATAAAAGGAATAGCTGTTCCAGAAATCGCTGCCCAGGTCGGTGGCCCAGCTGAAGGTGCCGCCGCCGGACTTTAGGAACTCGTTGGCGTAGTAGTAGAAGGGAATTTGCTGGCTGTTGAAGTCGCCGGCGTAAAGGAAGATGCCGCCGTCCACGATGTAAAAGGGCAAAAACACCAGCGCCGCCGTCAGCGCGCACAGGCCGAAGGTGAGCCAGTATTTGTTCTGGGGTCTTGTGAGGGGCTGCATGCCGTTCCTTCCCTTCCCGTTTTGAAAAATCCCGCCCCGCGAAGGGGCAAAATGTGCTATGATGATACTACACTGTGTTTGTGAAATGTTTGTGGCAGAAACTGCCCGCAAGGAGGCGTTTTTCCGTGAAGACCTACCCGTTCAACGCGCTGGTGAGCCGCATGAAGTACATCCGCCGGTGGAGCCTGATGCACGCCGCGCGGCCCGAGACCCTCAGCGAACACACCGCCGAGACGGCCATCCTGGCCCACACCCTCTGCCTCATCGCCAAGGAGGTCACCGGCACCCGGGTGCGCCCGGAGACGGTGGCGGTGGCGGCGCTCTACCACGACGCGCCGGAGATCATGACCGGCGACATGCCCACCCCGGTGAAATACAAAAACGAGCGGCTGCGCGCGGCCTACAAGGCGCTGGAGGAGGAGAGCGCGTGCCAGATGGCCCAGCTTTTGCCCCCGGCGCTGCGCGGCGAAATGGCCGGCTATCTCACCGGGCGCTGCCTTTCCGACGGGGAAAAGCGCATCCTCAAAGCGGCGGACCGCCTTTCCGCCCTCATCAAGTGCACCGAGGAGGTGCAGGCGGGCAACCGGGAATTTTCCTCGGCGCTGGCCCAGCAGAAAGCGGCCCTCACCGCCATGCACTGCCCGGAGGCGGACTATTTTCTCGAGCACATGCTGCCCTGCTACGCCCAGAACCTGGACGAGCTGACCCGCGCCGAAGGGGATTGAGGCTCACAGGTTGCCCGCCGCGTAGACCCTGTCGATGAGGCGGTCCACATCGGAAAAGTGCTGCAATTCGCAGCAGGCCCGGCGCAGAGCCGCCGCCCCTTTGAGGCCCTTCATATAATAAAGGGCCTGGCTGCGGGCCTGGGGCATGGCCGCCCACTCGCCCTTTTCCTCGCACATCTCGTAAATTTGCCGGCGCATGGCCGCCATGCGCTCGCAAAGGCCGGGGCGGGCGGGAAGTTCCTCCCCCGCCAGGGCGGCTTTGATCTCGGCAAAGAGCCAGGGGTCGCCCAAAGCCGCCCGGCCCACCATCACCCCGTCGCAGCCGGTGGCCTTTATCATGGCCAGGGCGCCGGCGGCGCTGGCGATGTCCCCGTTGCCGATGACCGGCACCTTCACCGCCGCCTTCACCGCGGCGATGACGTTCCAGTCCACCGTGCCGGGGGCGTACATCTGCTCCCGGGTGCGGCCGTGGACGGCGATGGCCGCCGCCCCCGCCGCCTCGCAGGCCTGCGCCGCCTCGGCGGCGGTGACGTGCTGGGCATCCCAGCCGGCGCGCAGCTTCACCGTCACCGGGCGGCCGCCGCTTTGTTTCACCACCGCCTCGGTGATGCGCCCGCAGAGGCCCGGGTCCAGCAGCAGGCGGCTGCCCGCGCCGGAGGAGGTGATCTTGGGGGCGGGGCAGCCCATGTTGATGTCGATGAAGTCGAACTCGTATTTCTGGATGAGCCCGGCGGCCTCGCCCATGGTCTCGGGCTCCGCGCCGAACAGCTGCACCCCATAGGGGGCCTCGCCCCCGCCGCCCGCGATGAGCCGGGCGCTTTTTTTATCGCCAAAGGTGAGGGCCTTAGCGCTGACCATCTCGCTGACGGTATACGCCGCGCCGTGGCGGGCGGCCATGGCGCGGCAGGCGGTATCGGTGAACCCGGCCATGGGGGCGAGGGCCGCCCCGGGGCCGATGGAAAGGGTGCCAAACTGCATAGAGTACCTCGCTTGTGCAAACTTGGCTACTATTGTACCACAAACGGGGCGTTTGTGGTATACTTATGGGGAATCATACCGAGCGATTTTCAGGAGGGCTTTCTTGCATGAAACTGCTGGTACTGGACGGCAACAGCATTGCCAACCGCGCCTTTTACGGCATCAAGCTGCTCACCACAAAAGATGGGCGCTACACCAACGCCATATACGGCTTCATGAACATTCTGCTGAACCTTCTGCGGGACCATGAGCCCGACGAGGTGGCGGTGGCCTTTGACCTGAAGGCCCCCACCTTCCGCCACAAGATGTACAGCGGCTACAAGGCCACCCGCCACGGCATGCCCCAGGAGCTGGCAGACCAGATGCCGGTGCTGAAAGAGCTGCTGGCGGACCTGGGTTTTGCCATGGTCAGCCTGGAAGGCTACGAAGCGGACGACCTGCTGGGCACCCTCTCCGCCGCCGCCGCGGCCCGTGGGGACGACTGCCTCATCGCCACCGGCGACCGGGACAGCCTGCAGCTGGTGAACGGGCATGTGACGGTGCTTTTGGCCGCCACCCGGATGGGCCGCAGCGAGACGGTGGTGATGGACGAGGCCGCCGTGAAGGAAAAATACGGCGTGGCCCCCCGGCAGCTTATCGAGGTGAAAAGCCTGATGGGCGACGCCTCCGACAACATCCCCGGCGTGCCCGGCGTGGGCGAAAAAACCGCCCTGGAGCTCATCCGCCGCTTTGAGAGCCTGGACGGGGTGTATGAACACATCGACGACAAGGCCATCAAGCCCGGCGTGCGGGCAAAACTGGCAGCCAATGAGCCCAGCGCCCGGATGAGCCGCCAGCTGGCGGAGATCTGCTGCACCGCCCCCATCCCCACCCAGGCGGGGGCCTACAGGCGCGCCGCCGGCGATGCGGCGGCGGCCGCCGCCCTTTTGGCGGAACTGGAGATGCACTCCATGGCCGGGCGGCTGGGCCTGGGCCAGCTGCCCGCCGCCCCCGCCGCCGCGGCCTGCCTGCCGGAAGTGAAGCCCGCCCCCCTGCCCGCCGCCCCTTCCGGCCGGCTGTGCATGGCGAAGGGGGAAAAGGGCTGGTTCGCCGTGCAGGGCGAAACCGTCTGGACGGTGGAAAACGCCGCCCTGCCCGCCCTGCTGGAAAGCGATGCCCAGCTTTGGGTGTTCGACGCAAAGCCCCTTTACCGCATCGCCCTGGACGCGGGCGGCGAGGGCAGGGCCATCCGCTTTGACGCAAAGCTGGCGGCCTATCTTTTGAACCCGGCGGCAAGCGATTATCTGCCCCAGCAGCTGGAGGCGGAATACGCCCCCGCCCCCCGCTTCGACTGCCCGGAAAACCCCGCCGCCGGCGCGCTGGAGGGCCTTTTTGACGCGCTGGCCGCCAGGGTGGCCGAGCAGGGCATGGAAAACCTCTTGCAGGACATCGAGCTGCCCCTGGCCCGGGTGCTGGCGGACATGGAGCGCACCGGCATGCCGGTGGACAAGGAGGGCCTCGAGGCCTTCGGCACCCTGCTGAAAGCGGAACTGGACAAGACCCTCGCCTCCATCTACGAGGCGGTGGGCTACACCTTCAACCTGAACAGCCCCAAGCAGCTGGCCGAGGCCCTGTTTGACAAGATGGGCCTGCCGCCCCGCAAGAAAACCAAAAGCGGCTATTCCACCGACGCCGAGACGCTGGAAAGCCTGCGCAGCTACAGCCCGGTGGTGGAGGACATCCTGCAGTACCGCACCTACCAGAAGCTGAACAGCACCTATGTGGAGGGGCTGCTCAAGGTCATCGGGCCGGACGGGCGGATGCACTCCACCTTCAACCAGACCGAGGCCCGCACCGGGCGGCTTTCTTCCAGCGAGCCGAATCTGCAGAACATCCCCATCCGCACAAAGCTGGGCAGCCGGCTGCGCCAGTTCTTCATCGCCAGCCCCGGCTGCAAGCTGGTGGACGCGGACTACAGCCAGATCGAACTGCGCATCCTGGCCCACATCTCCGGCGACGAGACGATGAAAAACGCCTTCCTCACCGGGCAGGACATCCACCGCAGCACCGCCGCCAAGATCTACGGCCTGCCCCTTGAGATGGTCACCCCCGCCCTGCGCTCGTCCGCCAAGGCGGTGAACTTCGGCATCGTCTATGGCATCGGGGCCTTCAGCCTGGCGCGGGACATCGGCGTGACCGTGAAGGAGGCGGACGATTTTATCAAGAACTACCTGGCCACCTTCCCCGGCGTGAAGGAGTATATGGATTCCACCATCGCCGCCGGGCGGGAGAAGGGCTATGTGGCCACCCTCTTCGGCCGCCGCCGGGCATTGCCGGAACTGACCAGCAAGAACTTCAACCTGCGCTCGCTGGGCGAACGGATGGCCATGAACACCCCCATCCAGGGCACCGCCGCCGACGTCATCAAGCTGGCGATGGTGCGGGTGTGGCGCCGCCTGCGGGACGAGGGGCTTGAAGCCCGGCTGATTTTGCAGGTGCACGACGAGCTCATCGTGGAGGCGCCCGCCGCCGAGGTGCGGCAGGTCAGCCGCATTTTGAAGGAAGAGATGGAGGGCGCGGTGAACTTCTCGGTGCCCCTCACCGCCGACGTGAACAGCGGCGACACCTGGCTGGAGGCCCACTGATATGGAACTTTCCGTGCGCTTCATGGCCGCCGCCGACGCTTCCCTTTGCGCCGCCCTTGCCGCCGCCGGCGCCGAGCCCTGGACCGAAAGCCAGCTTTTGAGCGAACTGGAAAGCCCCGCCGCCCGGCTGTTCGTGGCCGAGGGCGAGGGGGGCGTCTTGGGCTTTGCCGTGTTCCAGCTGGCGGCGGACGAAGCCAGCCTTTACGCCCTCAATGTGGACCCCGCCGCCCGCCGCAGGGGCGTGGGGGCCGCGCTGCTGGCAGGGGCGCTCGGCGCCCTCAGGGCCGAGGGCGCGGCCCGGTGTTTTCTGGAGGTGCGGGCGGCCAACGCCCCCGCCCTCGCCCTCTACCGGCGGCTGGGCTTTGCCGCCGCCGGGGTGCGCCGGGGTTTTTACCGCGACCCGCCGGATGACGCGGTGGTGATGGCCCTGGAATTTTGAGCCGATTTTTGTATATTGAACGGAGTTTTGTACGAAATGTATATTTTAGGGATCGAGAGCACCTGCGACGAGACCGCCGCCGCGGTGGTGGAGGACGGGCGAAGGCTCGTCAGCAACGTGGTGGCCACCAGCGTGGCGGAGCAGGCGCTCTACGGCGGCGTTGTGCCGGAGATCGCCAGCCGCCGCCACATCGAGTACATCAGCGCCACGGTGCAGGCCGCGCTGGACGAGGCAAAGCTCTCCCCCGCGGATTTGGACGGCATCGCCGTCTCCTTCGCGCCGGGGCTCATCGGCGCGGTGCTGGTGGGGGTGAACTTCGCCAAGGGCCTTTCCTACGCGGCAAAAAAACCCCTCATCCCGGTGCACCACCTGCGGGGGCACATCGCGGCCCTTTACCTCACCCACCCGGACTTAAAGCCCCCCTTCCTCTGCCTTGTGGCCAGCGGCGGCCACAGCCACATCGTGCAGGTGGAGGGCTACACCCGCTACCGTGTGCTGGGCCGCACGGTGGACGACGCGGCGGGCGAGGCCTTCGACAAGGTGGCCCGGACCTTAGGCCTTGGCTACCCCGGCGGGCCGGCCATCAGCAGGGCCGCCCGAAGCGGCGACCCCAGGGCCTACAAACTGCCGGTGCCCCATGTGGACGGCGCTTACAACGTGAGTTTTTCCGGCCTCAAAACGGCGGTGCTGAACGCGGTGAACCAGGCGGAAATGAAGGGCGAAACCGTGAACGTGGCGGACATGGCCGCCAGCTTCGAGCGCCGCATCGACGAAATTCTGGCGGAGAAACTGCTGGCGGCGGCGCGGGACACTGCCGCCCCCGCCATCGCCCTGGCGGGGGGCGTGGCGGCCAACAGCCTGCTGCGCTGCCTTGTGAACGAAGGCGCGCAAAGAATGGGGGCAAAACTCTATCTGCCTGAAATGCAGCTCTGCGGCGACAACGGGGCCATGGTGGCCGCCCAGGGGTACTATGAACTCAAAGCGGGCAACGTGGCGGGCCTTGACCTGAACGGCCTGGCCACCCTGCCCATCGACTACAACGGCCCGGCCTAAAGCCGGGCTGCTTTCCATCGGGCAGAAAGGAGGAGCGCGAAATGGAACAGACCACCCTGTTCGACCGCCCGCAGGACCGGCCGCTGGCCAGCCGGATGCGCCCGCGGGACCTGGAGGAATTTGCCGGGCAGCAGCATCTGCTGGGCGAGGGCAAGGTGCTGCGGCGGCTCATTGAGAGCGACCGGGTGAACAGCATGATCTTCTGGGGCCCGCCGGGGGTGGGCAAGACCACTCTGGCCCAGATCAT
This sequence comes from Candidatus Allofournierella excrementigallinarum, assembly GCF_944388085.1. Taxonomy (NCBI): domain Bacteria; kingdom Bacillati; phylum Bacillota; class Clostridia; order Eubacteriales; family Oscillospiraceae; genus Allofournierella; species Candidatus Allofournierella excrementigallinarum. The sequence goes on from NZ_CALXHK010000034.1 coordinate 24,192, forward strand.
CGCCCGGCGCACCAAGGCGGAGTTCGTGAACTTCAGCGCGGTGACCAGCGGCGTGAAGGAGATCAAGGCCGTGATGCAGGACGCGGAGGCCCGCCTGCGGCTGGGCCAGCGCACCATCCTGTTTGTGGACGAGATCCACCGCTTCAACAAGGCCCAGCAGGACGCCTTCCTCCCCTTTGTGGAAAAGGGCAGCATCGTGCTCATCGGGGCCACCACGGAGAACCCCAGCTTCGAGGGCAACGCGGCGCTATTGAGCCGGTGCAAGGTGTTCGTCTTAAAGGCGCTCACCCCCGAGGACCTGACGGGCCTGTTGCGCCGGGCCCTCGCCGACCCCCGGGGCTTTGGGGGCAGGGCCATCGAACTGGAGCCGGAGGCGCTGGAGCTCATCGCCAATTTTGCCAACGGCGACGCCCGCACCGCCCTGAACACCCTGGAGATGGCGGTGCTGAACGCGGAGGAGACCGATGGAAAACTGGTGGTGGACCGGCCGCTGCTGGAGCAGTGCACCAGCAAAAAGAGCCTGCTTTACGACAAAAAGGGCGAAGAACACTATAACCTCATCAGCGCGCTGCACAAATCCATGCGCAACTCCGACCCGGACGCGGCGGTCTACTGGCTGGCCCGGATGCTGGAGGCGGGCGAGGACCCCCTGTATGTGGCGCGGCGGCTCATCCGCTTTGCCAGCGAGGACATCGGCCTTGCGGACAACCGGGCCCTGGAAATTGCGGTGGCCGCCTACCAGGCCTGCCACTTCAACGGCATGCCGGAGTGCAGCGTGAATCTGGCCCAGGCGGTCATCTACCTCTCGCTGGCGCCCCGCTCCAACGCGGTGTACAAGGCCTACGAGATGGCAAAGGCGGACGCGGAGAAGATGCTGGACGAGCCGGTGCCGCTGGCCATCCGCAACGCGCCCACCCGCCTGATGAAGGAGCTGGACTACGGCAAGGGCTACGTCTACGCCCACGACACCGAAGAAAAGGTGGCGGACCTGGAATGCCTGCCAAAAAACCTCGCCGGCCGCCGCTACTACCTGCCCACCGACCAGGGCAGCGAGGCGCGGGCCGCCGAGAATCTGGCCCGGGTGATGGCCCGCAAGGCGGAGCTGAAACGCCGCCGGGAAAAGGAATAAGCAAAAGAGCCGCGCGGGGTCCCGAAAGCTCCGCACGGCTCTTTTTTATTTTCGCTTTTGGCCCATCGCCGCCGCCAGCAGGTTCAGCGCCAGGGTGGCGGCGCAGAAGAACACCACCACCGCCACCAGCGTGTCCATGGTGTCCATCAGGGCGGACCAGTCTCTTTCCCGCACCTGGGTGAGGATGTCGGCAAACTGGGCCGCGAGAGCGGCCAGGGCCAGCCCCAGGCTGAAAATGCAGCCCGCCGGGGTGCACCGCCGCCGGGCCAGCTGCACCAGGGGCACGCTCCACGCCCCCAGCCCCAGCAGCAGACTTGCCACCGAGGCAGCCACCACCGGGCCGCTCACCGCCAGCAGCCACACCAGGAACACCGCCACCGCCCCAAAAAGCCCCAGACAGGCGGCGCATGCCCACCACAGCGCCCTCTGCCCGGCGCTGCGGCTCTGGCGCGCCAGCGCCAGCGTCTGGGCCGCCGCCTCCTCCGCTTCGGGCAGGGGCTGCGGCTGGCGGCGGGCGGTCATCAGCTCGGCAAGGCTCACCTTTAGCGCCGCCGCCAGCGGTTCCAGCGTGGCCAGGTCCGGCAGGCCCACGCCCCGCTCCCAGCGGCTCACCGCCTTGTCGGTGAGGTGCAGCCGCGCGGCCAGCTGAGCCTGGGTCAGCCCCAGCTCCCTGCGCCGCCCGGCAATGAAATCTCCCAATGTTTTTGCGTCCATTCACTTCGCCCCCTTGGGTCCTATCCTACCCTTTGACAGCCCTGCGGTCAACCGACGCTTCATTTACCGGGCGAAAAGCAAAGTCCCGCGGGTCAAAATATATACAAATCGACAAATCTATACATTTCTCAACGATTCGTAAATAAAAAAAGGGCGCCCGGCCAACCTGGCCGGGCGCCCCTTTGCTTGCCGTGGGGTGTTCTGCGGAACATCAGCCCTCGATCTGGATGGTGCGGGCCGCCGGAGTAACTTCCGCCTGCTTGGGCAGCGTGATCTCCAGAATGCCGCTCTTGTAGGCAGCTTTGATGCCCTCGGTGTTGATGCCGCTGACATTGAAGCTGCGGCTGTAGGAGCCGTACTTGCGCTCGCGGCGCAGGTAGTTGCCCTCGCCCTTGTCTTCCTTCTCGCTGTTGTGGCGGGCGGTGATGACCATGGTGTCGCCGTTCAGGTCAAGGCTGATGTCCTCTTTCTCAAAGCCGGGCAGTTCCGCCTCCAGCAGGTAGTGGTCGCCTTTGTCCTGAATGTCGCACCGGAACTGGCTCATATCGCCAAAGCCGGTGAACAGGCTCTTTTCCATGTTGTCCAGATAATTCCACAGGCTATTTTCCTCACGGGTGAACGGGATCATGCCAAACATAATAAACTCCTATTCTCCGCGCACGAAAAAATTTTTTCTTGGCGGCGCCGTGTTTGCGCGGGCGCTGCGCCGCTTTGCCGGAGGTTTCGGCCCCGGGGTCCTGGCCCCGGGCCTCTTCCCTCCTGACGATTCTTACTATACCCCCTCTTTTTGCGTTTTATTTGTCTTTTTTATGAACAAATTGTTAATTTTAGCACTCTTTATATTTGAGTGCTAAAATTATTAAGAAGCCAGCGATCCGCGCCTTTGTCCCTTGACAACTATATCGGGTGCTGATATAATTATATCGAAGCACGATATAACGGGATCTTACATAGCAGGAGGTGGGCCCATGGCGGAGGGGGTTGCTTTGACCGAGGCGTTTTACTATATCCTTCTTTCTTTATACCAGCCGCTGCACGGCTACGGCATCATGCAGAAGGCGGCGGAGTTTTCCGGCGGGCGGGTGCGGCTGGCGGCGGG